>DASSBI010000079.1:0-5846 GCA_035698965.1 Gaiella sp.
CGAGCTTCCACGCGCGCACGTTCCGTCGACTCATCGTGTTGCCCTCCTTTTCGTCGTGGTACCCATGAAGCTCAGACGCCTCCCAGTCCTCGGAGTTGCCTCGCATGTGCCCGTCGTCGACCCCCTTTCCTACGCCTGTGACCCCGCGGAGCCGCCTGCCACAGCGGGCTCGCCTGGCCCGCCGCGGCCCCGCAACCCTGACCAGATGCGATCCCAGATGCCCATCAACCCGTCGGGCGAGGCGATCACGATCGCGAGGAACACGAGCCCGATCACCGTGTTGAACGTCCCGCCCACCAGCCACAGGCCGCCCTCGGGAATCTTGTTCGTCACCTCGTTGGAGATCCAGATGTAGGCGAACGCGCCGAGCCAGGCGCCCTCGATCCGCGTCAGGCCGCCGATCACGGCGATCACGAGGAGCTGGATCGTCGCCTGCAGGCCGATGTCGGACGGGGAGAGCTGCCCCGACCACCACGCGAAGAGCACACCGCTCAGGGCCGCGATCAGCGAGCCGATCCCGAACGCGAGCGTGCGATGGAGCGTGACGTTGTAGCCGAGCGAGGCCATGCGCGTCGGCTCGTCGCGAATCCCCTCGAGTGCGATCCCGAACGGCGTGCGCACCAGGTAGCGGATCAACGCGTAGACGGCGAGCGCGACGCCGAGCCCGACGTAGTAGAGGCGCTGACGGTCGTTGACGACGTCGCCGATGAACCCCGGCGTGTAGCGGTCGACGCCGGCGATGGGCGAGAACCCGCCCACCTGGGTCACCTGGCTCACGAACAGGAACGCGATCACCGAGTACGTCAGCGTGAGCATCAGGAAGTAGATCCCGAAGCTGCGGGAGGCCACCGCGCCGAACAGGATCCCGATTCCCACCGTGAGCAGGATCGCGGCGACGACGGACACCGTCGGGTCCCAGCCGAGCAGGAGCCCTTTCGTCTCGCCGCCCTCCACGCGCTCGGTGACCATGTTGCCGAGCGCATAGCCCGCGATGCCCATCAGGCCCGCCTGCGCGAGCGAGATCATCCCGCCGTACGCGGAGAGGAAGACGAGGCTGGCCGCGCCGATCCCGAGGATGAAGGACTGGCTCAGGATCGCGTCCGTCCAGAAGCCCGAGACGAACTGGGGCGCGACGAGCACGAAGACGAGCACGGCGATGCCGATCCCTCGCTCCACGAAGAGCTTCTTCCGCTCGAGCGTCACGCTTCTCTCCCGAACAGCCCGCGCGGGCGGAAGGCGAGCACGAGGGCCATCAGCACGAACGTGAGCACGGGCGAGTACTGCGTGCAGCAGTCCGGGCCCGACACGGGCAGGTACGTCGTGGAGAACGCGGTGACGAGGCCGAAGAGGAGCGACCCGGCGACGGCGCCGACGAGCGACCCCATGCCGCCGATGATCACCACGACGAGCGAGTTGAGCAGCCAGACGCCGTCCTGCCCCTGCGAGATGTTCCCCTGGGACGTGCCGACGGTCGCCCCGAGCGCGACGAGGGCGGCGCCGACCGCGAACGCGATCGCGAACGTCACCTGGATGTTGATCCCGAGCGCGGAGGTCATCTGCCGGTCGTCGACCCCCGCGCGGATCACCATGCCGGTCTTCGTCCGGTAGAGCCAGAGCCAGAGAGCAACTCCGACCGCCGCGCCGAGCGCCAGCATCACGAGCCGCGCGAGCGAGTACTGCACGCCCCAGACGTGGAGGTCGACGAGCCGGCTCGTCCACCCCGGCCAGCCGATGCCGACGGCATTCCCGCCGAATGCCTTCGTGCCCTCCGGCACGTGGCGCGGAAAGTGGGCGATCACCTGGTCGGCCACGATCAGCGAGACGGCGATCGTGATGAGCGCCTGCCGGAGGTCCTGACCCTGGTTCCAGCGGAGGAGAAGCTGCTGCATCGCCAGACCGAAGAGCGCGATCACGCCCATCGCCACGAGCAGCGGCAGCACCCACTCCCAGGTATTCACGTCGCTGGACTGAACCGAGAAGCCCTGACCGGTCATCGACTGCTGAATCTCGTACGCGATGTAGCCGCCGAGCAGGTAGAAGGAGCCGTGGGCCATGTTGACGACCCGCATGAGCCCGAAGATGAGCGAGAAGCCGCTCGCGACGATGAACAGCAGCCCGGCGAACGTGACCGCGTCGAGCAGCGTGAAGACGAACGCGCCGGGGTTGTCGAACGCCGACCCGAAGTTCGTCGTCCGCCAGCTGTCCCCGACCCCCGTCGAGGGGTTGGCGATCACGACCACGTAGAGCAGCGCGAAGAGGACCGCTGCGGCAGCGATGCCAAGCGGGATTAGCTGCGAGCGAGGCGTCTGCCGGAGCCGCTCGGTCACCTGATATCCACCACGCCAATGGCGCGGGCGTTCGCCGCGGTTGGTGTGGATGGCCGGCGCCCCACGTCCGCGCGGAGCCTAACGGCTCGCCGAGGGCCTTTGCAACACTGTCACCGATTATCGATTGTTCAGCGTGGTCCTCTGCCGAGCTCCCACGCAAGTCCGGCCGCAAGCACCGTCTCGTCGTCCGGTGCGACGAGCTGCAGGTTCCCGATTGCGAGCGCGGACCACCCGAGCAGGTTGACCCAGCGCAGGAACGACGAGAGCGGGAGGCGCACCTCCGGCTCGTGCGCGTCCTCCGGCGGCCAGTCGATCGCGACGCACGGGCTGACGTACAGGTCGACCTCGGGCTCGAGCTGCCGCCAGGCGAGCAGCGCGCGGTACCCGTCGAGAACGGCCTCTGGGTCCACCTTCTGCGCGGCCGCGAGCTTCCCGCGGATCACGTCGCCGTACTCGTCGGCCCTGCTCGGGAAGGTGGCGGCGTGCGAGCGAGCAGCCTCGTGCTCGAAGACGGGCCAGGCGTTGGCGCTCGGCCCGGGCACGCTCGCCTCGACGACCCGTGCGCCGAGCGCCTCGAGCCGCCCGACCCACGCTTCCGCCGCGTCGCTCGACTCGGTCTCACGCCCGTCGGCAAGGTTCGGCGCCTTGCGGAGGAGCCCGACGGTACGCCCCGCGAGGGCCGGCTCGGGAACCGGGCGACCGGCCAGGACCGACCACAGCGCGGCGACGTCGGAGACGGTTCGGCCCATCGGGCCGACCGTGTCGAAGGACGGGCAAAGGGGAAAGACGCCGTCGACCGGGACGTTCCCGAGCCGGGTCTTGAGCCCGACGATCTCGCAGGCGGCCGACGGCAGCCGCACCGAGCAGCCCGTGTCCGTGCCGATTCCCAGCTCGCACAGGCCGCCCGCGATGGCGGCGGCGTTGCCGCTGGACGAGCCCCCGGTCGTCGACCCCGGCCGGGCGGGGTTGTGCACGGTGCCGTACCAGGGGTTCGTGCCGAGGACGCCCCAGGCGAACTCCACGAGGTTCGCCTTGCCGACGATCGCGGCGCCGGCGTCGAGCACCCGCTCGACGACCGTCGCGTTTCTCGCGGGGACGTGGTCCGCATACACCCGCGAGCCGTACGTCGTCCGAATCCCGGCGGTGTCGATGAGATCCTTGACGAGCAGCGTGCGACCGGCGAGCGGCCCGTCGTCGGTGCGTCGGAGCGGCTCGTCGAGCCATGTGATGCCGGCGTTCCAGCGATCGTCGGGACGCATCACGAGGGGATGAGTGCCACGGCGTCGACCTCGATCCGCGCCCCGGGGATCACGAGCGCGGAGACCTCGACGAGGGTGGACGCCGGCCGGGACGAGCCGAAGACCTCCTGCCGGACGGGGTTCACGAGCGGACGGTCGTCGATGTCGGTGAGAAAGACCGTGACCTTGACCACGTCCGAGAAGGTGCACCCGGCCGCCGCGAGCACGTCGCGCATGTTCGCGAAGACTGCGTGTGCCTGGGCGACGACGTCGTCCGCGCCGACGAGCTCACGTCTCTCGTCCACGGGAACGACCCCGCTGACGAACAGCAGGTCGCCCGCCTGGACGGCGTCGGTGAAGTGCGAGATCGGCTCGGCCTGGCCGGCGACGCGATACTCGCGACGGAGCGGCACCTAGATGATCGATCGGTGATTGGCGTGACGTCCGGGGGCGTCCCAGACCAAGCCGGGCGCACCGGCCGGGTACGGCGCGTACCCGAAGGTACGGGCTGTGACCGGACGGGGTGAACCGGCGCCGCGTCTGTGGCGCCAGCCGGTTCGCGCGAATCGCCGTTCGATCATCTCAGGAGCGGGACGCAAGCGCGAGCGAGCGGGCTGCGTCGAGAGCGTCCTCGATCGTGGCGTTGCTCGCTCGATCCCCGGCCAGCACGTTCACCTGGAAGTCGCGGTCGCCGCGCGTGACCCGGGCGAACGCGCCGCGACCCGCGAAGCAGTCGAACGTCCCGCGGCGCAGCTTCATCGCCGAGAGCGGCGGGAAGCTCACCCCGACCGAGGTCTTCCAGCCGATCACGACGACGGCCGCGCCATCGGCCGGGACACGGTAGGACGAGACCTGGCAGTCGCTCTGCGTCGCACGGACGCCATCCGTCCCGATCACGAGCATCGTCCGCGGATCGGTCCTCGACTCCGACGCGGGAACGACCTTCGACCAGCCGTCCGGCAGGGTGAGCTGGATACCCCACGCGCGCGCGGCGTCACCCGTCGCCGCGACGGCGGCGGACGCGACGAGCACCGCGACGGCGACCGTCGCGGTCACGAGTAGAACGATGTACCGCCCGCGCTTCGTCACAGTCACGAATGGTACGCACGACCGGCGCCCTTGGGAAGAACAACCTGCACAGACGTCGATTTTCCTCGACCGGCGCCTCCCCGACGGTCCAGAACCCGGTTATGCGCCGAAGTGGGCCTTGAGCGCGTCGAGGCCGCCCTGGAAGACCTGGCTCGCGAAGAACCCGACCCAGTGCTCCTGCTTGTCGCGGTCGCAGTCGAACGTCGTCCACCACTCGACGAAAGCCTTTCCTCCGTCGGTGACCGGCATGACGCGGATCGTCGACTCGTAGTTGTCGACGTCGAACGGCGTCTTCTGAAAGTCGTAGGTGTACGAGCGCTCGAGGTCGGAGTGCGCGAGCAGCTGCTCGCGGATGTGCGTGCCGTCGGTGAGTGTGAAGCTCCGGATCCCGCCGACTTCGTCCCCCGCCTTGCCGTCCTCGATCTCGCTCGTCGCGACGAGCCCGCTGTGCCAGGTGGCGAGCCCGTTGAAGTCCCGGATCCGCGCCCAGACGTCCTCCGCGGACGCGTTGATCACGGTGCTCGCGTACGACTTCGCCATCAGGTCATCCTCCGCGTCTCGGTTGTCATGTGGCGCAAGCCTACGGTGCTCCGTCCCCGTGCGCGCCGCTCAGCCGCCCGCCTCGTCGCGGATCTCCGAGAGGGTCTGGCGCGGCGTCAGCGCCTCGGGGTCGACGGGGACGTGGAGCACCGCGGCGATGCCCGCGCCGAGCGCGCGGTCGAGCGCGGCGGGAACGTCTTCCGTGCGCTCGACGCGCTCGCCGTACGCGCCGAACGCGCGGGCGAGGGCGACGAAGTCCGGGTTTTGGAGGTCGGTGCCGCTCACGCGGCCGGGGAAGCGCCGCTCCTGGTGCATGCGGATCGTCCCGTACATGCCGTTGTCGAGCACCACCGCGACCACGGGCGCGCCCGCCTGACGCGCCGTCGCGAGCTCCTGCGCGGTCATCAGGAAGTCCCCGTCGCCGGCGAGGCACACGACGTCCCGATCCGGGTGGACGAGCTTCGCGGCGATCGCGGCGGGAAGGCCGTAGCCCATCGCGCCGGAGAGCGGAGCGAGCTGCGTGCGGTAGCGCCGGAAGACGTAGAAGCGGTGCGCCCAGACGGTGAAGTTGCCGGCGCCGCTCGTCAGGATCGCGTCCGGCCCGAGCCGCGCGCGCAGCGCGGACATCACGCCGGTCGCCTCGACCGCACCG
>DASSBI010000080.1:0-2023 GCA_035698965.1 Gaiella sp.
GTCGGCGACCGCGGCTTCTTCGTCGCGCCGACGATCGTCACCGACGTCGCGCAGGACGCCGAGATCGTCCAGAACGAGGTCTTCGGCCCCGTCGTCACGATGCAGCGGTTCGCCTCCGACGACGAGGCGGTCGCGATGGCGAACGGCGTCCGCTACGGCCTCGCGTCGTCGGTCTTCTCCGAGAACGTCGGCCGCGCGATGAAGATCGCGTCCCGGCTCGACTTCGGCACGGTGTGGGTCAACGAGCACCTGTTCCCGCTCACGCCCGAGATGCCGCACGGCGGCTTCAAGGAGTCGGGCTACGGCAAGGACATGTCGCTCTACTCGATGGAGGAGTACACGCGGATCAAGCACGTCTGCGTCAAGCTGTCCTGAGGCGCTCCGGCGCTCCCGGTTGCGGATTGCGAGTCGGTTTGGTAGGAAACCCTCGCATTGCGCAGCCAATCGGAGGCCAGGGCGTCGAGGGAGGCAAGCCCGCCGGGGGTCGGTCGCAGGGGTCACGCGCAGCGCGGCCCCGTTTCGCGTGCGCCCGAGCTCGACGGCGTCGACCGTGGGATCATCCACGCGCTGCAGCGAAACGGCCGTGAGTCGTTTCGGCGGATCGCGGCCGACCTCGGCGTCTCCGAGGCGACGGTGCGGGCGCGGTACGGTCGGCTTTGCGACCAGAACATCCTCCAGGTCACGGGCGTCACGAACCCGCTGGGGCTCGGATTCGACTCCTGGGCGATGGTCGGGATCCGCACGACGGGCCCGCCCGAGGTGGTCGCGGACGAGCTGTCCCAGTGGGAGGAGGCCGACTACGTCGTGGTCACGACGGGCCGCTTCGACCTCCTCGTCGAAGTCGTCTGCGCCGATCGCAGAGGGTTGCTCGACGTGACAAACCGCATCCGGTCCCTGCCCGAGGTCGTCTCGACCGAGACGTTCCTCTATCTCGAGCTCTGGAAGCAGCTCTACGACTGGGGCGTGGGTGACCGTGAAGCGGCGGTCGCAGCCTCCGCCGGGGAGACGGAGTGAGCGAGAGCACGACGGCGCCGGACATCCGACTCGAGGACGTCGTCAAGGAGTTCGGGGACACGCGGGCCGTCGACGGCATCTCGCTCGAGATCCCGCGCGGCGCGTTCTTCGCGCTGCTCGGTCCGTCCGGCTGCGGCAAGACGACGACGCTGCGGATGATCGGCGGCTTCGAGGAGGTGACCTCGGGACGGATCCTCCTCGTCGATCGCGACGTCGTCGGCCTGCCGCCCTACAAGCGGGACGTCAACACGGTCTTCCAGAGCTATGCGCTCTTCCCGCACATGACCATTGCCGAGAACGTCGCGTTCGGGCTCCAGCGGAAGGGCCTGGCGAAGGCGGAGGTCTCCACGCGCGTCGCGGAGATCCTCGAGCTCGTCGACCTCGCCGGCCGGGAGGGGCGCAAGCCGCGCCAGCTGTCCGGAGGCCAGCAGCAGCGCGTCGCGCTCGCGCGCGCGATCGTGAACAACCCGCGCGTGCTCCTGCTGGACGAGCCACTTGGCGCGCTCGACCTCAAGCTGCGCAAGCAGATGCAGCTCGAGCTGAAGCGCATCCAGAACGAGGTCGGCATCACGTTCGTCCACGTCACGCACGACCAGGAAGAGGCGATGACGATGGCCGACACGATCGCCGTCATGAACGGTGGCCGGATCGAGCAGCTCGGGACGCCGTCGGAGCTCTACGAGAGCCCGCGTACGGCATTCGTCGCGGGCTTCCTCGGCAAGTCGAACCTGCTCGAGGGAACGATCGCGGGCGACGGCCTGATCCGGCTCGTCGACGGCTCGGAGCTCCGCGCGTCCACGAACGGCTCGCGCGGCCCCGTCTCGATCGGCGTGCGGCCCGAGAAGATCAGCATGCGCGAGGGCGGCGTCAACCGGCTCTCGGGGAAGGTGAAGGAGTCTGCGTACATCGGGGTCGCGACCGAGGTCGTCGTGGCGACGCCGGTCGGAGAGATGACCGTGTTCCATCAGAACGTCGAAGCGGGCGGCGTCGCGCCGGCGCCGGGAAGCCA
>DASSBI010000081.1:0-5835 GCA_035698965.1 Gaiella sp.
CCGGTGCTCGAGTCCCCCGCCGTCGCCGGCCGCGTGACGAAGAGTCGAAGTGACACTGTGTCACTTGGGATTCCGGTCGCGGCCGGTGGGGGAGATCAGCCGTCGGCGGCGGTCGGCGTCGGCGCCACGCGCCCCGGGACGCTCTCCGTCGTACTCGGGACCTCGGGAGTCGTGCTCGCGCCGCTTCCCGCCTACGCGCACGACCTGGAGGCCCGTGTCCACGCCTTCTGCCACGCGCGTCCGGGCACCTGGCAGGCGATGGGTGTGATGCTCTCGGCCGCCGGATCGCTCCAGTGGCTCCACGACACGTTCGCCAAGGACGTGCCGTTCGATGCCCTGATCGCCGAGGCCGAGGCCTGGCCGCCCGGGGCAGAAGGCCTCCTCTTCCTGCCGTACCTTGCCGGCGAGCGGACGCCGCACGCCGATCCCGACGCCCGCGGCGCGTTCGTGGGGCTCGAGCTGCGACACGATCGCGGCGCGCTCGTCCGTGCGGTGCTCGAGGGCGTGGCGTTCGGCCTCGCGGACTCGCTCGACCTGCTCCGCGCGCTCGACGTCGAGGCGGCGACGGCGCGAGTCTCCGGCGGAGGCGCGCGCAGCCGCCTCTGGCTCGAGATCGTCGCATCCGTTCTCGGAATCCCGCTCGAGCTGACCGAGTCCGAGGAAGGCTCGGCCTTCGGCGCCGCGCTCCTCGGCGGCGTCGCGGGAAGCGTCTTCCGAGACGTCGACGAGGCGGTCGCCCGGTGTGTCCGTGTAACGAGCACCGTCGAGCCCGACCCGGCCTGGCGCGAGGCGTATCGGGAGGGGCACGAGCGCTACCGCACGCTGTACCCGGCTCTGCGCGCGGCTAGGGTGCCGGCATGAGGATCGGCCTCCTCTCGACGGCGAACATCAACCGCGCCATCCTCGCGGGCGCCGCGAAGACCGACCGGGTCGACGTCGTCGCGGTCGCAAGCCGCGACGCGGAGCGGGCGGAGGCCTACGCCGCGGAGCACGGGATCGCGACGGCCCACGGCTCCTACGAGGCGCTCCTCGCCGACTCCCATGTCGAGGCCGTCTACATCTCGCTCCCGAACGGCATGCACCACACGTGGACGATGCACGCGCTCGCGGCCGGCAAGCACGTCCTCTGCGAGAAGCCCTTTACGCGTCATCCGCACGAGGCGGAGGAGGCCTTCGACGCCGCCGAGGCCGCGGGGCTCGTCCTGGCGGAAGCGTTCATGTACCGCCACCATCCGCAGACCGCGACGATCGCGCGGCTCGTCGCCGACGGCGCGATCGGACGGCTGTGCGCGGTGAAGACGACCTTTACGTTCCCGCTCCACGACCTCTCGAACGTCCGCGCGCTCCCCGAGCTCGACGGCGGCGCGCTGATGGACGTCGGCTGCTACTGCGTCAGCGGGATCCGCCTCCTCGCCGGAGAGCCGGAGCACGTGCGTGGCGAGCAGGTCACGGGCACGACCGGGATCGACATGGCGTTCCACGGGACGCTCCGCTGCGCCGAGGACGTCGTCGGCCAGTTCGAGGCGTCGTTTCGCTCGCCGCAGCGGCAGTCGCTCGAGGCGGTCGGCGAGGACGGCGTGCTCGTCGTCGAGGCGCCGTGGCGGCTCGACTGGGGCGGCAGCGTGACGCTCCGTCGCGGCGGGGAGACGGAGGTCGTCGAGGTCGAGGACGCGGACGCGTACACGCGCGAGCTCGAGAACCTCGCCGACGCGGTCGAGGGCCGCGTCCCCGCGCTTCTCGGCCGCGCCGACGCGGTCGCGCAGGCCCGCGTGATCGACGCGCTGTACCGCTCCGCCTCGAGCGGCACGCGGATCGCTGTCTGACCCCGACTCAGACCGGCCGCTCGACCGACGCGATCACGTCCCGCGCAAGGGCGAGGGCCTCGTCTGGGGACAGCCCCTTGCCACGCGACACGGCCGCCTCGACGTCGATCTCGGTCGACACGCGCGCCAGCGTCGCAGCGAGCCGCTCGGCTTCGACCGCCTGTGGATCGCTGCCGATCGCGTAGAAGTGCTCGGAGAAGGCGCCTCCGAGCATTCCCGCGTCTTCGGGCCGGCCCGTCTCCGCGGCGACCGCCGCGACGATGCCGAGGCCATAGGCGGTGACCTCCCGGTAGGACAGGCGCACCGAGCACTCGAGCGAGGTCGCAGCGTGCTCCGCCGCCGCGACGAGGTCGCCGCGCTCGAGATCGAACGTCGCGAGGTTGAGGACCGAGATCGCGACGCCGTCCTCGTCGCCGATCGCCTCGGCGATCGCGAGCGCCTCGGTCGTCGCCTCGATGGCAGCGTCGAGGTCGCCGAGCGCGTGGTACACCGCCCCGAGGTTGGCGACGATGACGCCACGCGCGTTGGGGTCGTCGACGTCGACGAACGCCTCGCGAGAGGCCTCGTAGTACTCGAGCGCGCGAGAGAGCTCATCCTCGGCGTGCCAGCTCGCTCCGATCTCCATCAGCGCTCGCCCGATCTCGCGACGGTTGCCGACCGTCTCGAACATCGGGAGCGCCTCGAGCCAGAGCGCCCGCGAGCGTTCCTGGTCTCCGGCGACGAACGACATCACGGCTGCCTCGCCGAGGGTCCGCGCGCGGAGCTCGACGTCGTCGGCCCCCGGCGAGAGCTCGACGCCACGCTCGAGGCGCCGGCGCCCTTCCTCGGTGTAGCCGCGGACGCGCCAGAAGTAGCGCATCGCCACTGCGAGCTGGAGCTCCTGCTCGAGGTCGCCGACCGCCTCCGCGTATGCGAACGCCGCGCGAATGTTGTCGTGCTCCAGCTCGACGCGGTCGAGCCATTCGGCGTCCATGAGTCGGTGCCAGTAGAGCCCCTCGCCCTGCACCATCGAGAGGAGCCACGCGAGATGCCGGTCGCGGACGTCCCGCTCGTCTCCCGACGCGGCGAGCACCTCTGCCGCGTACTCGCGGACGGTCTCGAGCATCCCGAAGCGCGGTTCGGAGGCGCCGCCCACGCGGATCACGAGCGCCGCGTCGAGGAGGTCGTCGAGCGCGGTCACCACATCGACGTCGCCGGCGACAGCCTCGAGCGCCTCGAGCGACGCGCCGCCGCTGAAGGCGCCGAGCGCGCCGAGCACCCGCCGCGCGTCGTCGTCGAGCAGCTGGACGCTCCAGTCGAGCGTCGCGCGGAGCGAGCGCTGCCGCTCCGGCAGGTCGCGCGCGCCTCGGGAGAGGAGCGAGAGCCGCTCGCCGAGGCGCTCCGCCGTGCCCTCGGGCCCGAGCGTCCGCGCGCGTGCCGCCGCGAGCTCGAGCGCGAGCGGGAGCCCGTCCAGCGCGCGGCAGATGCGCGCCACGGCGGCGGCGTTCTCGTCGGTGACGGCGAAGTGCGGATCGGTCGTGCTCGCGCGCTCGGCGTAGAGACGAACCGCAGGCGTGCGCTCGATCGAGGCAGCCGTCACCTCGCCCGCCTCGGGGATCGGCAGTGGCGGCACCGCGTAGACGCGCTCGGCGGCGATGCGGAGCGGCGCGCGGCTCGTGACGACCACCCGCAGCGACGGTCCGCCGGCGACGAGGCGCGCGACGTCAGAGGCTGCGTCGAGCACCTGCTCGAAGTTGTCGAGCACGAGCAGCGTGCTCACGTCCCCGAGCGCCTCGATCAGCGTCTCGAGGTCGTTTCCCGTGCGGGACTCGGGGGCGCCTAGCGCACGTGCTGCAGTGGCGAGGACGAGCGCCGGGTCGAAGACGGGGGAGAGGTCGACGAAGACGGCACGCGTCGTATCGGCGGCGGCCGCGATCGCAAGCCGCGTCTTGCCCGTCCCGCCGGGCCCGGTGAGCGTCACCAGGCGGGTGTCCGGGCGTCCCAGCAGCGCGCGCACGGCGGCGACCTCGAGCTCGCGGCCGATCAACGGTGTCGTCTCCGCCGGCAGGGTGCTCGGGAGCGGTGTTGCGTCGGTCTCCGGCGCGGCGACGTCGAGGTCTGGGTCGTGCCGGAGGATCTGCTGCTCGAGCGCTCGGAGCTCGGCCGAGGGCTCGAGGCCGAGCTCGTCCAGGGCCGTGCGCGCGTCCCGGTAGGCCGCCAGGGCGTCCGCCTGCCGACCAGAGCGGTAGAGCGCGAGCATCTGCTGCGCGCGCAGCCGCTCGCGGTGCGGGTGGGCGGCCACGAGCGCTTCGAGCTCCGCGGTGAGGGCGGCGTGGCGGCCGGCCTCGAGCTTGGCCCCGATGCGCGCCTCGTCCGCCGCCAGCCGTGCCTCGTCGAGGCGCGCCGCGTCGGCGTGCGCGAACTCCTCCCCGGCCAGATCGGCGAGCGCCGGCCCGCGCCAGAGCCCGAGCGCCGCGTCGTACGACCCCGCGTCGACGAGCCGCTCGAAGCGGTAGGTGTCGAGCTCGCCGGGCTCGACCCGCACGAGATACCCGGGCGCGCGCGTCACGATCCGGTCGGCGCCGAGCGCCTTGCGCAGCGCGTGGACGTGCACCTGCAACGTCGAGCGGGCGTTGGCGGGCGGATCCTCGCCCCAGACCGCGTCGATCAGCCGTTCGGTGGAGACCGCGCGATTCGGGTTGAGCAGGAGCAGCGCGAGCACCGCGCGGGGCCGCCTGCCACCGAGCGCGACGGCCGTGCCGCCGTCGTCGACCACCTCCAGTGGCCCGAGCAGCCGGAACTCCATGACCCCCTTGAACCCCTCCTTAAGCCGACCTGGAGTCGATCTTAAGCGGCGTCTCCGATGGTGCGTCGCGTCAAGACCAACTCGCTCCAGGAGGAGACGACATGATCACCACCGGCCAGTCCATCACGAACACCGTCACCGGCGAGACGCTCGTGTTCCGCACGACGTCCGCCGACACGAACGGCGAGTGCGTCGTCGTCGAGACGTACGTCGAGCCGAACGGCGCCGTCGCCGCCGCCCACGTCCACCCGTCGCAGGAGGAGACCTTCGAGGTCATCGCCGGCGAGCTCGAGTTCCGGCTCGGCAAGCGGAAGCTCGTCGCCAAGCCGGGCGACCGGGTGCTCGTCCCGGCGGGAACCCCGCACCGGTTCTCGAACGTCGGCGAGGAGACGGCGCACTTCGTCTGCGAGGTCAGGCCCGCGCTCGGATTCGAGCAGCTGATCGAGACGATGTTCTCCCTCGCCGAGGACGGAAAGGTCAACAAGAAGGGCATGCCGAGCCCGCTGCGGCTCGCGGTCATCGCGAAGCACCACTTCGACGACGTCCGGCTGCCGTTCCCGCCCGCGTGGCTCCAGCGTGTCGGCCTCATGATGGGCGCGCCGCTCGGCCGGCTGCTCGGCTTCCGGCCGACCTACCAGCCGCAGGCGCCGAAGGCGCCGACTGCGCTCGGCCTCTGAGTCACGTGCACGCGGCGTCACGAGACCCGCCCCCTCTCCGCCCGCCTGCCGCGGCCGGAGAGGGGGCGCGGTGCACTAGAGGGATGCCCGCAGGAACCGCAGGAGGTTGGCCGACGTCACTGCCTCGACGTCCTCGCCGCTCCAGCCACGCCGTTCGAGGCCCGCGACGAACGCCGGATAGCACTCCGGGCCAGTCAGGTCCTCGATGCCCTGCCCGGGTGTCACGCCGGGCGGCGCGAGGCCGTCCTTCGGCATGGGCGGGGGCGGCATGGCCTCCCACAGCCGCTTCGTGAAGTCGCCGCCGAGGCAGACGTGCTCGATCCCGATCACCGAGGCCGCGTGTTCGAGGTGGTCGATCACGCCGTCGATCGTCCGCCGTTCCGGCCCGATCGCGACGGGGTGCAGCATCAGCCCGAAGAGCCCGCCCGCGGCGGCGAGCGCGCGCAACTGGTCGTCGTCGAGGTTCCGCGGCGTGTCGAAGACGCCGCGGCAGCCGCCGTGCGAGCAGAGGACCGGCGCGCCCGCGGAGCCGACCCGCTCGAGCACCTCC
>DASSBI010000082.1:0-4356 GCA_035698965.1 Gaiella sp.
GAGTAGACGTCGAGCGACTCGAGGCCCGCCTCCTTCCACCCCGTCCCGGACTGCTTGACCCCACCGAAGCCCATGTGCGGCTCGCTGCCGTGCGTCCCAGCGTTGACGACGACGACGCCCGCGGCGACCCGCTCGGCGAACTGCATCGCGCGGTGGACGCTCGCCGTGTGGATCGCCGCGGTGAGGCCGTAGGGCGAGTCGTTGGCAAGCGAGATCGCCTCGTCGAAACCCACGACGCGGTAGAGCGCGGCGACGGGGCCGAACAGCTCCTCGCAGGAGAGCGGCGCGTCAGGCGCGACACCCTCCACGAGCGTCGGGGACACGTGGAAGCCTTGCTCGCCGACCCGCGTACCGCCCGCGAGCAGGACCGCGCCGCCGGCGCACGCACCCTCGATCGAAGCGAGGATCCTGTCCATGGCGGCTTCCGAGATGACCGGGCCGATGTCCCCGAGTGCCCCTGCCGCGCGCGTGAGGCGCTCGCGGAAGTCGTCGTAGACGGCGTCGAACACGATGATCCTGCTCGCCGCGGCGCAGCGCTGCCCGGCGTTCGAGAAGGCCGACGCGAGTGTCCACTCGACCGCGCGGTCGAGGTCGGCGTCGTCGCAGACGACGAGCGCGTTCTTGCCACCCATCTCCATGACCGTCTTGGCCAGACGCCGGCCGGCCGCCTCGGCGATCAGCCGGCCGGTGGCGGCCGAGCCGGTGAACGAGACGAGATCGACGCGCGGGTCGTCGACGAGCGGCATCCCCACCTCCGGCCCGAGCCCCTGGACGACGTTCAGCACGCCGGGCGGCAATCCCGCCTCGAGGCAGAGACGACCGAACCACCAGGCGGAGACCGGCGTGTGCTCCGACGGCTTGAGCACCGAGCCGTTCCCGCAGAACATCGAGGGGAACGCCTTCCAGGCGACGTTCGGAAGGGGGGTGTTGAACGAGATCAGGAGGGCCGCTACCCCGACCGGCCGCCGTAGCGTCAGCACGGTGCGGTGCGCCATCGACGCGGTCGTCGTGCGCCCGTAGGAGCGCCGCCCCTCGCCGGCGACGAAGAAGCCCATCTCGACCGCGGCGTCCGTCTCCCCGCGTGCCAACTCGATCGCCTTGCCCGTCTCGGCGGCGACGATCTCGCTCGCCTCCTCACGCCGCTCCCGCAGCAGCTCGGCGATCGCCCGCACGACGTTGCCGCGCTCGACGGCGGTGCGCGCGCCCCACTCGGCCTGCGCCTCGCGGGCGGCGACAACGGCAGCGTCCGCGTCCGCCGAGCCCGAGCGCGCTACGCCACACAGCTCGCGGCCGTCCGCGGGGCGCGTCTTCTCGAGCCAGGTCCCGCCTGCGGGCGGCCGCTCCTCGCCGGCGACGAGGTTCGGCACCTCCGCCGGTATCACCAGGCCGACCAGCCGCCGTCGACGACGAGGTTCGCCCCGGTGACGTAGGACGACGCGTCCGACGCGAGGAACACCACCGCGCCGACCGCCTCGGAGACGTCCATCAGCCGCCCGAGCGGCGAGCGCGCGGCGAACGCCTCGACGAAGGGCTCCGGCTGGCTGTTCTCGATCCCGTGCGGCGTCAGCGTGTTGACCCGAACGCCGCTCCGCCCCCAGTAGGTCGCGAGGTAGCGCGTGAGGTTGACGAGCGCGGACTTCGAGACGGAGTACGCGACGGGCTTGAAGAACTGCTCACCGGCGTCCCGGCGGAAGTCGTAGAGACCCTGATCGGGCGAGAGGAGCCCGTAGACGGAGCCGACGTTGACGATCGAGCCACGGCCCGCGCGCGCCATCGCGCCGCCGATCACCTGGCACGGGACGACGACCCCGAGCACGTTCACGTGGACGACCCGTTCGAGCGACTCGACCGGAACGTCCTCGAACGGCCCGACTTCCGCGGCCGGCGCATCGGGTGGCGCGTCGATCGCCGCCGCGTTGACGAGCAGGTCGGGGACGCCCCACTCGGCCTCGACGAGCGCGAGCGCGGCCTCGACCTGCGCCCGGTCGGTCACGTCGCACGCGTGGGCCCGGACGGCGCCGTCCTCGAGTGCGGTCACGAGGCCGGGCGCGCCAGACCGTGGCGCGGTCTCGAGGTCGAGGATCGCCACGCGCACGCCGCGCGTCGCGAGGGCTACAGCCAGCTCGGCCCCCAACTGCCCCATCCCGCCCGTGACGACCGCGACGCGGCCGGCGAGGTCGAAGAGCGGGTCGTTCACCGCGCCGCCACGGAGCCGGCGGGGACGGCGTCCGCCACGTCGGCGTCCCGGATCGCCTCGTCGAGCGCGAGCTCCCGGGCGAGCGTCCGGCCGAGCAGGTCGTCCAGCCGGTGGGGCGGTAGCCCGCCTTCCGCGGGCGACTTCGCTACGAGATCACCGTCCGCGAGCACGTGCCCGGCCGGGAGAGAACGGGCCGCGACGAGTTGCTTCCCCATCTTCTCGAGCGGTCTCGCCTCGCTCGGGAGCGGCCGCTTGACGCCGTCACCGATCGCGGCCGGGACGCGCCGCAGGTCGCGGACGAGCTTCCGCATCCCCTCGGGCATGAGGGAGAACGCATGGTCCGTGCCCTTCGCGGTGTGGCTCGCGGTGAAGTGCTTCTCGATCACCCGCGCACCCAGCATGTACGCGACCGGGGCCATCGCGATCCCGTCCTGGTGGTCCGAGAGACCGACCACGAGCTCCGGGTACCGCTCGCGGTAGGTCGCGATCACGCCCAGCTCGAGCTCCTCGACGGCGGCGGGGTACGACGCCGTGCACTGCAGCAGGCAGAGCTGCGGGTTGATCGCCGTGACGGTCTCCACCGCCCGGTCGACATCCTCGATCGTCGCGCCGCCGGTGGAGACGATCAGCGGCTTGCCGATCGCGGCGACATGCCGCAGAAGCGGTGTATTGCGAAGGTCGCCGGAGGCGATCTTGTACGCCGGGACGTCGAGGCCGGCGAGCATGTCGGCGCTCGGCTCGTCGAACGCCGTCGCGAAGAAGACGAGGCCGAGCTCGCGGGCGCACGCCTGCAGCTCGACGTACGCGCCGCGGTCGAGCTCGAGCGCCTCGCGGTGGGCGCCGTACGTCGGGCCGAAGCTGTTCTCGTTGTCGTAGGCGCTGTCGTAGAGCGCGCGCGTGAACAGCCGTCGGTTGTCTCGTTTCTGGAGCTTGACCGCGTCCACGCCCGCCTGCTTTGCGAGCACGAACAGCTCCTGCGCCTTCTCGACCGAGCCCTGATGGTTGTGGCCGATCTCGGCGATGACGAAGCAGGGCGTCTCGTCGGCGATCCGGCGACCGTCGATCTGGAGCTGGCGCACCGCGCGATCGTACCCCTCAGGTTCGCGGGCGCACGTGCCGACACAGAGCGGGTGCGTTCCGAGACCCCGGATAGGGTGACGCCGGTGGCGTCGTCGCTCTCGATCCTGATGCCCGTCTACAACGAGCTCGCGACAGTCGAGCGCGCCATCGACGACGCGCTGACGGCCGAGCTGCCCGTCGAGTCACGCCAGCTCGTGCTCGTCGACGACGGGTCGAAGGACGGCACGCGCGAGCTGCTCCAGGATCGCGAGCTGCCGGAGAACGTGACGCTCGTCCTGCACCAGCGTAACCGCGGCAAGGGCGCAGCCCTGCAGACCGCGCTCGAGCACGCGACCGGCACCTGGTCGGCCGTGCTCGACGCCGACCTCGAGTACCGCGCGTCCGACCTCGGGCCGCTCCTCGAGCCTCTCCTCTCCGGCCAGGCAAATGTCGTCTTTGGCACACGCTCGTGGGCGAGCCACTCCGCGTACAGCTTCTGGTACGTCATGGGGAACAAGGGCGTGACGTTCGCGACGAACGTGATCTACAACTGCTGGATCTCGGATGTCATGACCTGCCACAAGGCGATGTCCACCGAGCTCTTCCGCTCGCTGCACCTCCGGGAGCGGGGGTTCTCGATCGAGCCGGAGATCGCGGCGCGCGTGCTCCGCTCGGGGGAGCGGATCTACGAAGTGCCGATCTCGTACGCGGCGCGGTCGCGTGAGGAGGGCAAGAAGCTCACGGCGCTCGACGGCGTTCGGGTGCTACGCACGCTCCTGCGCTGCAGGGCCGGCTGAGCTCGCGGCCCGATACGCCTCGAGGAGCCGCTCCGCGGTCGTAGCCGGCGACGCCGTCCGGACCACCCGCTCGCGCGCGGCCGTCCCGAGCGTGCGGCGCAGCTCTGTGTCGCCGAGCAGCCGCTCGAGCGCGGCGCGGAGCGCGGTCGTGTCGCGCGGGGGCACCAGGAGGCCGGTGACGCCGTCCTCCACGGCATCGACGAGCCCTCCCACCGTCGTCGCCACGACCGGACGGGCGTGGGCCATCGCCTCGCGGGCGACCATCCCGTAGCCCTCCCGCCGCGACGGGACGACGACAACTGC
>DASSBI010000083.1:0-3728 GCA_035698965.1 Gaiella sp.
CCCGTCACTTCGAGGCGCTGGTCGTGCGCGGCCTCGGGCTCGATCGGCATCCGCAGCTCCTGCCGATGATGTTCGGCAACTACCGCCGGCTCGTCTACCTGGCGCAGACCGACGACGCCGCCCTCGACCGCCGGGCCGAGGCGGCCGCCGCCTATCTCGGGCTCGCGTACGAGCGGCGACGAACCGGCTACGGCGACCTCCGGCCGTCGCTCGAGCGCTTCGTCGCGGAGCCCGCCCGTGCCTGAGCTCCAGGTCATCTGGTGGCGGGACATCCCGGCGCAGGTGACGGCGAAGGAGGGACGCACGCGCGCCGCCCGCGAAATGGCACCGCGCTTCCAGGAGGCGATCGACGCCGCCGCGATGCGCGCCGGGCTGATCGGCACGGACGCGTATCTCGAGGAATGGCGCCGCGAGCCGCGCTCCTGCGGAGACGACCTCGAGTCCGAGGTCGCCCAGGAGATCGAACGGCTCGAGGCGGCCTACACCGACGACGTGCTGGAGCGCCTCGTGCGCGACAGCGGGAAGGAGGCGCAGTGACGCGGACGGTGCTGTCCTCGGCGAGCCGGGAGGTGGTCATCGGCTTCGACCGGCCGTTCGTCGTGATCGGCGAGCGGATCAATCCGACGGGCCGGAAGGCGCTGGCGGCCGAGATGGCGGCAGGGAGCTTCGACACCGTTGTCGCGGACGCACTCGCCCAGGTGGAGGCGGGCGCGCAGATGCTCGACGTCAACGCGGGCATCCCGCTCGCCGACGAGCCCGGGATCCTTGCCCACACCGTCGAGCTCGTCCAGTCGATCACCGACGTCCCGCTCTCGATCGATTCCTCCATCGTCGACGCACTCGAGGCCGGACTCGCCGTCTACCGCGGCAAGGCGCTCGTGAACTCGGTCACCGGCGAGGACGAGCAGATGGAGCGCGTGCTCCCGCTCGTCGCACGGCACGGCGCGGCCGTCGTCGCGATCACGAACGACGAGACCGGGATCAGCGAGGACCCCGACGTCCGCTTCGAGGTCGCACGGAAGATCGTCTCGCGCGCCGAGGATCACGGCATTTCGCGCGAGGACGTCGTCGTCGACCCCCTCGTCATGCCGATCGGTGCGATGGGCACCGCGGGGCGCCAGGTCTTCCGTCTCCTCGGGCGCCTTCGCGACGAACTGCGTGTCAACTCGACGTGCGGCGCCTCGAACGTCAGCTTCGGGCTGCCGAACCGGACCGGCCTCAACGCGGCGTTCCTGCCGATGGCGATCGCGTCCGGGCTGACCTCGGCGATCACGAGCCCGCTCCATGCCGAGATGCTCCAGGCTGTCAAGGCCGCCGACGTGCTGATGGGGAACGACGAGCACTGCGTGGCGTGGATCGCGCGGAACGGAGACGGCGCGGCCACGGCGACCGCGGGCCGACGTGGGGGACGCGCGGCGCGGAGGGCGACGGCGGAGGCATGAGCCGTAGGCTCGACGGAGGCTCCAATGAGCGGAGGCGCCGGCTTTGCCGGCGCCGGAAGCGGGCATGAGCGGCGACGCGCGTGTCGTCTTCCTGCCCTCGGGGCGCCGCGGAACGGTGTCGCGCGGGACGACGGTGCTCGACGCCGCGCGCCGACTCGGGGTCGACCTCGATTCGACCTGCGGCGGCCGCGGGATCTGCGGGCGCTGCCAGGTGAGCGTCGCCGAGGGCGAGCACGCGAAGCATGGGATCGCCTGCACGAGCGAGGCGCTGACGCCGGAGACCGAGACGGAGCGGCTCTACGCGGCGGACCGCGGCCTTGCCGCGGGCAGGCGCCTCGGCTGCACCGCGCTCGTCGCAGAGAACGTCGTGATCGACGTGCCGCCGGAGAGCCAGGTCTACCGGCAGGTCGTGCGGAAGGAGGCCGACACGCGCGAGATCGCCGTCGATCCCGTCGTCCGCCTCTACACGGTCGCGGTCGAGGAGCCCGCGCTCGGAGCGTCTCGGAGCGATGCGACGCGGCTGCTCGAGGCCCTGGCACACGAGTGGGGTCTGCAAGACCTCCAGATAGATACGCATGTTTTGCGCAACCTCCAACGTGCTCTACGAGCAAGTGACACTCTGTCACTTGCGTCCTGGCACGTGACGGTGGCGGTGCACGACAGCTCCGTGGTGACGGCGGTGTGGCCGGGGTTCCACGATGAGGGGTACGGGATCGCATTCGACGTCGGCTCGACCACGGTCGCCGGCCATCTCTGCGACCTGCGCACGGGCGAGGTCGTCGGCTCCGCCGGCGAGATGAACCCGCAGATCCGCTTCGGCGAGGACCTGATGAGCCGCGTCTCGTACGTGATGCTCAACCCCGGCTCCGTGAAAGAGCTGACGCGCGCCGTCCGCGGGTGCCTCGCGAAGCTCACGGCCGAGCTCTGCCGCGATGCGGGAGTCGAGCGGACCGACGTCCTCGAGGTGACGGTCGTCGGCAACCCCGTGATGCATCACCTCCTCCTGGGGATCGACCCGACCGAGCTCGGCGGCGCGCCGTTCGCGCTCGCGGTGGACGAGGCACTGCGGATCCCCGCATCCGAGCTCGGGCTGCCGGTCAACCCCGGGGCGCGCGCCTACGTCCTGCCCTGCATCGCCGGCCACGTCGGCGCGGACACCGCCGGGGTGATCCTCGCGGAGGCGCCGCACCTCGCCGACGAGGTGACGCTCCTCGTCGACGTGGGCACGAACGCCGAGATCGTGCTCGGGAACCACGAGCGGCTGCTCGCGGCGTCGAGCCCGACCGGGCCTGCGTTCGAGGGGGCGCAGATCAGCTGCGGACAGCGCGCCGCGCCCGGGGCGATCGAGCGGGTCCGGATCGACCCGGAGACGCTCGAGCCACGCGTCAGGGTGATCGGCTGCGACGACTGGTCGGACGACCCGGGCTTCGCCGGCACCCGGGTGACAGGCGTGTGCGGGTCGGGGATCGTCGAGGTCGTCGCCGAGCTCCTGCTCGCGGGGATCCTCACGGCCGACGGGACGATCGACGGCTCGCTCGCAGCTCGGTCGCCGCGGATCGTCCCCGACGGGCGCACGTTCTCGTACGTCCTCTGGACGGGCGAGCCCGAGCTTCGGATCACGCAGAACGACGTCCGGCAGATCCAGCTCGCGAAGGCGGCGCTCCACGCGGGTTGCCGCCTGCTGATGGAGCGCTACGGGATCGAGCGCGTCGACCGGGTGCGGCTCGCGGGGGCGTTCGGTGCGCACATCGACCCGGTGCACGCGCTCGTCCTCGGGCTCGTGCCCGACTGCGACCCGGCCGGCGTGACGTCGGCGGGCAATGCAGCCGGCACGGGCGCTCGGATCGCGCTCGTGAACCGCGCGGCACGCGAGGAGATCGAGCGCGTCGTGCGCGACGTCGAGAAGGTGGAGACCGCGGTCGAGCCGCGCTTCCAGGAGCATTTCGTCCACGCGATGGCGATCCCGCACGAGACCGACCCGTACGAGCGACTGGCGCGGAGCGTCCCGCTCCCCGCCCGGAGGACAGCACCGACCGCGCGGCGTCCGAGGCGCCGTCCCGCAGAGGCAGGGAGGAAGGCCACATGACCGAGACACGTAGGAGGAGCGGCGGACGCGCCGCGCGGCAGGCGGCGCGTATGCACGCACACGTCGAGCGCGTCCCGTTCCTCACCCGCACGCTCGCGCCCTTCGAGGTGCTCTCCGAGGAGGGGCTCGCGACGCTCGAGGAGAACGCCGAGCGGATTCTCTCCGAAGTCGGGGTCGAGTTCCACGACGCGCCGGACGCC
>DASSBI010000084.1:0-4590 GCA_035698965.1 Gaiella sp.
CGATCCCGAGCGAGCCGCCGACCTGGCGCATGCTGTTCAGCACGGCCGAGCCGACCCCGGCCTGGTCGTGGGGGACGGAGCTCATCGCCGCCGCCGTCGTCGGCGTCATCGTCAGCGCCATGCCGATGCCCATCAGCACGAAACCGGGGAGGATGTCCCAGTAGCCGGACGCCGTGCCGAGCCGCGAGAAGAGCACGAGCGAGAGCGCGAGCAGCGTCATCCCGGAGCCCGTCAGCCAGCGGGAGCCGATGCGGTCGACGAGGCGGCCCACGTTCGGCGAGAGCACGGCGATCAAGACGGTCGCGGGCAGGAAGCTCGCACCTGCCTCGACCGGCGAGTAGCCGAGGATCTGCTGGACGTACAGCGACACGTAGAAGAAGACGCCGAACATCGCGAGCGCGACGAGGAGCATCGAGACGTTCGCGCCCGAGAACGTCGGGTTGCGGAAGAGCGCGAGATTCAGCATCGGTCGTCGCTGCCGCAGCTCGAGCACGACGAACGCGGTGAGCGAGACCGCCGCGAGGGCGAAGGCCCCGAGGATGCGGGTGGATCCCCACCCGTGGTTGTTCGCCTCGATCAGCGCGTAGGTCAGCGCGAAGAGGCCGACCGCCGACGTGACCAGTCCCGGCACGTCCGGCCGCTGGTTTCGCGAGGTATCGCGCGACTCGTCGACGAAGACGAAGGCCGCGACGATCGCCGCGATCCCGACCGGGACGTTGACGAAGAAGATCCAGCTCCAGTCGACGTGCTCCGAGAGGAGACCGCCGACGAGGGGGCCGATCGCGAGTGCGAGCGCCGAGACGCCGGCCCAGATCCCGATCGCCGTGCCGCGTTGCCGCGGCGGGAAGGTCGCGGTGATGATCGAGAGCGTCGCGGGGTTCATCAGGGCCGCGCCGATGCCCTGCACGACGCGCGCGCCGATCAGCATGTCGGCGCTGCCCGCGAGACCGCACGCGAGCGAGGCTGCGGTGAAGACGGCGAGACCGGCGACGAACACGAGCCGCCGGCCGAGCAGGTCGGCGAGCTTCCCGCCCGTCAGCATGAACGCCGCGAAGGTGAGCGCGTAGCCGGTCACGACCCACTCGAGCTGCGAGAGCGACATGCCGAGATCGCGCTCGATCGACGGCAGCGCGACGTTCACGACCGTGTTGTCGAGCATGATCATGAACAGCCCGAGCGAGACCGCCCCGAGCGTCCACCACTTACGCTGCTCCCCGCCGAACGCTCCGCCGTCGACCGTGCTCGCTGCGTCCATCGTGTTCGCCTCCTCCGGATCGGTTCTCCGAGGGTCGCTGCCCCGCATCGGGCGCCGCGGGGCGCGAACCGGCATCGTGGGGTTCGGCTAGCCACACCGAGCGGACGGCGTGGCGGGTCGGTGGGCTAGCGGAGCACGCGCCGGAGCGCCTCGCCCCACTCGTGTCTCATGTGCTCCACCTCGTCGCTCCTCATGCGCGGCTCGTAGCGGGCGCCGCGGCGGATCAACGCGGCCACCTCGTCCGGATCCGACCACGTCCCGGCTGCGAGCCCGGCGAGCGCCGCAGCTCCGAGCGCGGTCGCGTCCGCGTCGGCGGCGACTTCGACCGGGCATCCTGCGAGGTCGGCCTGGAGCTGCATCAGGAACCCGTTGGCGGTCGCGCCGCCGTCCGCCCGGAGGACGCCGACCTCGAGCGGGAGTGCGTCGAGCACGTCGGCGACCTGGTGCGCCACGGCCTCGAGCGCCGCGCGGACGAGGTGCGCGCGCGTCGTGCCGCGTGTCAGCCCGGAGATCAGCCCGCGCGCGTCGGGCTGCCACTGCGGCGAGCCGAGCCCCGTCAGCGCCGGCACGAACGTGACGCCGTCGGTTGACTCCACGCTCGTCGCGAGCCGCTCGCTCTCCGCCGCCGACTGGATCACGCCGAGACCGTCGCGGAGCCATTGCAGCGCCGCGCCGCCGACGAGCACGGCGCCCTCGGCCGCGTACTGGGGGGCGGAGTCCGGCGGGACCGCTGCGGCCGTCGTCAGCAGGCCCTCCGCCGAGGCCCCTGCGTCCTCGCCGAGGGCGACCAGGACGAACGTCCCGGTTCCGTACGTTGCCTTGGCCTCGCCGGGGGTGAAGCACCCTTGCCCGAAGAGCGCCGACTGCTGATCGCCGGCGATCCCGCCGATCGGAACGCGCGCGCCGAAGAGCATTGCCTCGTCGATCACGCCCGAGGAGCGCACGACGTCGGGCAGCACCGCGCGGTCGACGCCGAACAGCCCGAGCAGCTCGTCGTCCCAGGCGCCGGCCGCGAGGTCGAGGAGCATCGTCCGGGAGGCGTTCGTCACGTCCGTGACGTGCGTGCTTCCGGCCGTGAGCTTCCAGACGAGCCAGGAGTCGATCGTGCCGAAGGCCAGGTCACGGGTGGGCTGCTCGATACGCGCGAGGATCCACTCCAGCTTCGTGGCAGAGAAGTAGGGGTCGGGCACGAGGCCCGTCCGCTCCCGGATCAGCAGCGCCGGCAACTCCGCGCAGCGCTCAGCGGTGCGCCGGTCCTGCCAGACGATGGCGGGATGCACCGGCCTCCCCGTGGCCCGCTCCCAGACGACGGTCGTCTCGCGCTGGTTCGTGATCCCGATCGCGGTGAGGTCGTCCGCGCCGACGCCCGCGTCCGCCAGGGCCGCGGCGGCCGTCTGCTCGACGCTCGCCCAGATCTCGTCAGGATCGTGCTCGACCCAGCCCGGCCGCGGGAACGACTGCCGGATCTCGCGGTACCCGCGGCCGACCGCCCGGAGTCGGTCGTCGACGACGAGGCAGGTCGTCCCCGTCGTCCCCTGGTCGATCGCGAGGATCAGGACGCGCGCTCGACGCTCGACCGGGTGCCCATCGTCCGAGGCTACTCCTGAGCGCCGCCGCGCGTGAGGCGCGCCTGCCGAGCCGACCGGCACCGTGCCGCCGAGGGACGCAATCACTCGAACGAGGGATGGTGTCGCGCGCCGCGCTTCGTCAGAACGTGCGTATCGGCACCTGAGGTGAAGGGGGATCCGGTGGCTGCGGCACAGCTCGAGGAGGTCGGCCCCGTCGAGATCGACCATGTCCGGCGCTGGCGGTTCGACGAGCTTCTGCGGGCCGGCTACGACATCGCGGACGCGGCCGACGTTGCTTTGCGCACCGACATCGACCTGCACTGGGCGGTGCGCCTGGTGCAGCGGGGCTGCCCGAGCGCGACCGCTGCGCGGATCGCGCTCTAGATGGTTGATCGGCAAGTTGGCGCGAACCGGATGGCGCCCCCGGACGTCACGCCAATTACCGATCAACCATCTCGGTGCCCTGCACGACGCGTCCGCGCCGTTCGGGGGAGCGGCGCGGACGCATCCGTCTCGAGAGCGATGAGTTCGCGTCGGCCGGTGGGTCGTATGGGGAAGACCTACCCGAGCGACGAGAGGAGCACCCATGCCGAAGATCACGCCGTGTCTGTGGTTCGACACCCAGGGCGAGGAGGCCGCAGAGTTCTACACGTCGATCTTCCCGAACTCGCGGATCGTCGACGTTGCGCGTTACGGCGAGGCGGGGCCGCGCGAGGCCGGCACCGTGATGGTCGTGAAGTTCGAGCTCGACGGCCAGGAGTTCGTCGCGCTCAACGGCGGCGCGGAGTTCACGTTCGACGAGGCGATCTCGTTCCAGATCGACTGCGCCGACCAGGAGGAGGTCGACCGCTACTCCGAGGCGCTCACCGACGGGGGCGAGCAGGGGCCGTGCGGGTGGGTGAAGGACCGCTTCGGGCTCTCGTGGCAGGTCGTCCCGGCACGACTGATCGAGCTGATCGCCGACCCGGACGCGGCGCGCGGGCAGCGCGCGATGGCGGCGATGCTCGAGATGCGAAAGATCGACATCGCCGCCGTGGAGGCAGCCGCGGACGCCGTGTAGCCGACGTAAGACGCCGCCGGTCGAGGGCCGATACTGACCGTGTGCGCCTCCGCTCCGACGGCACGGTTCGGCTCTCTCCGTCCGACCTCTCGGCCCACCTCGCCTGCCCGCATCTGACGACGCTCTCGCTCGAGGTTCTCCGGGAGGAGCGCGAGCAGCCGCACGTCGACGACACGCACCGCGATCTCATCTTCCGAAAGGGACGCGAGCACGAGGCGGCGTACGTCGAGCGGCTCGAGCGCGAGGGCCGCTCGATCGCTCGGATTCCGACCTACGACGACGAGGACTTCGACCCCGACGTGGCGCGGCGGCTCACCGAGGACGCGGTGCATGGGCGGGCCGCGGACGTCGTGTACCAGCCGTACCTCGAGAGCGAGGACGGCCGCTGGCACGGCTTCGCGGACTTCCTGGAGAAGACGCCGAAGGGAACCTACGAGCCGGTCGACACGAAGCTTGCGCGGTCGGCCAAGCCCGCGCACGTCCTCCAGCTCCTCTTTTACGCGGAAGTGGTCGAGCGGCTGCAGGGAGCGCCGGTCGAGCGCGTGCACGTCGAGAACGGCCGCGGCGAGCGGGAGAGCTTCCGCGTCGCCGAGCTCCACGCCTACTACCGCCGCGTGCGCGGGCGGTTCCTCTCGTCGCTCGAGCGGAAGGACGAGACGTACCCGTGGCCCTGCGGGCATTGCGGGATCTGCGACTTTCGGAACGTC
>DASSBI010000085.1:0-3611 GCA_035698965.1 Gaiella sp.
CTTCTCGTGGCTCGACCCCGCGGTGCTCGGCGCCTCGAGCCCGCGTGTCCTCTACTACATGGCGAAGGTCGAGGCGCACCGCGTTCCGGGTCTCGGCGCGTTCATCCGCACGTTCGGGTGCTTCCCGGTGCGCCGCGGCGAATCCGACCGCGAGGCCGTGCGCACGATGCGGCGGATCGTCGCGGAAGGCCACGCGCTCGGGCTCTTCGTGGAAGGGACGCGCCAGCTCTCGGGCGTGCCCGGTCAGGTCCAGCCGGGCGCCGCGATGGTGGCGCTCCAGGAAGACGTGCCGATCGTCCCGGTCGCGATCCACGGCACGCAGGGCTGGAAGCCAGCGCCCGGCGGGTTTCAGGCCGCATCGATCGCCTGGGGCGAGCCGATGCGGTTCGAAGGGCTTTCGAAGGGCGGCCGCGGCTACAAGGAGGCCTCCGCACTGCTGCAGGAGGAGATCCGGCGCCTCTTCGACTGGCTGGTGGACGTCCATGCGCTGGGCCGCCCCCGCCACGCCGTCCCGCCGGGCACGCGTCCATGACGGACGATGCTCCCGACCCCGTCAGGAGCGCCGGGACCGTTGCGATCGTCGGCTTTCCGAACGTGGGGAAGTCGACGCTCGTCAACCGTCTCACCCAGACGCGGGCGGCCGTCGTGCACGAGACGGCCGGTGTAACGCGCGACCGGAAGGAGCTCCTCGCCGACTGGAACGGCGTCACCTTCAGGCTGGTCGACACCGGCGGCGTCGACGAGGCCGACACCGGCCCGTTCGGGCGCCACATCGCCGAGCAGGCAAGAGCGGCGATCGGCGAGGCCGACCTCGTCCTCTTCGTCGTCGACGCGCGGGCCGGGATCACCCCGGGCGACGAGGAGCTCGCGACGATCCTGCGCTCCTCCGGCAAGCCGGTGATCGTGCTCGCAAACAAGATCGACGACCCCCGGCGTGACCTCGACGCAGTCGAGTTCCACCGGCTCGGGCTCGGCGACCCGGTGCCGCTCTCCGCCCTCCACGGCCACGGGACAGGCGACCTGCTGGACGACGTCGTCGCGCAGCTGCCCGGCCGGGACGAAGGGATCGTGGGGGAGGAGGCGATCCGCGTCGCGATCCTCGGCCGCCCGAACGTGGGCAAGTCGTCGCTCCTGAACGCGCTGCTGGGCGAGACGCGGGTCATCGTCTCGGACGTTCCCGGCACGACCCGCGACACGATCGACACGGTGCTGACGCGCGGCGACACGACGTTCCTGCTCGTCGACACCGCCGGCTTGCGCCGGAAGCGCCGCCAGCGGCAGGGCATCGAGTACTACTCCGAGCTCCGTGCACTCGAGGCGGCCGAGCGGGCCGACGTGGCGCTCGTGCTCGTCGACGCGTCCGAGGGCGTCGTCGACCAGGACCTCGCCGTCGCCGACGTCGCGCGCAGGGCGGGCTGCTCGACCCTCGTCGTCCTCGCCAAGTGGGACGTCACGACGCTCGAGCTCCAGCAGACCCGCGGGATGCTGAACCGGCGCCTCCGGCAGCGGCCGCCGGCGGTCGCGGTGTCGGCGCTGACCGGCCGCGGCTTGCGCCGGCTGCTCGACCACGTCGAGGCGCTCTACGCCAAGCACACGACGCGGATCCCGACACCCGCGCTGAACAAGGCCCTCGGGGAGCTCAAGCAGGCCCGGCCCGGCCCGGCGGGTGAGCGGGGCCGCCGGCTCAAGCTGCTCTACGCGACGCAGACCGCGACGCGCCCGCCCCGTCTGCGCATCTTCGTCAACGACCCGCGGCTCGTGACGCGTGACTACGGCTACTGGGTCGAGAACGAGCTGCGCGCGCGCTTCGACCTGCAGGGCGTTCCGGTCTCGATCGACTTCCAGCGCTCCGAATGAACGTCGTCGTGGTCGGCGGAGGGTCGTGGGGAACGGCCTTCGCGCGGCTGCTCGCCGACCACGGGCACACGGTGACGCTCGCCTGCCGCGATGCGGAGCAGGCGGCTGCGATCCGTGACACCGGGCGCAATCCCCGCTACCTGACCGACGTCGACCTCACAGGCGTCGATGCGACCTCGATCGCCGACGCCCCGGTCGCCGGCGCGAACCTCGTCGTCGTCGCGGTGCCGAGCGCCTCGTTCGGCGAGGTCGTGCGCGCGCTTCCCGGGAGCGCGCCGGTGCTGAGCCTGACGAAGGGCCTCGATCCGGTGACCGAGGACCGCCTCTCGACGCTCGTCACCGACCGGCCGGTTGCCGTCCTCTCCGGCCCCAACATCGCGGAGGAGGTCGCGCGCGGGCTGCCCGCCGCCGCGGTGATCGCCTGCGAGAGCCTGCCGCTCGCCGTGCAGCTCCAGCTCGCGATCACGTCGAGCGCGTTCCGCGTCTACGTGAACGACGATCTCGTCGGCGTCGAGCTCTGCGCCGCCGCGAAGAACGTCATCGCGCTCGCCGCCGGAGGCGCCGACGGCCTCGGGCTCGGCGACAACGCGAAGGCAGCGCTCGCGACCCGCGGGCTCGTCGAGATGGGGCGCCTCGCCGAGGTGGCCGGCGCCCGTCCGGAGACCTTCGCCGGCCTCGCCGGCATGGGCGACTTGATCGTCACGTGCTGGTCGGAGTCGGGGCGCAACCGCCGCTGCGGCGAGCTCGTCGCGCAGGGCGCGACCCCGGCGGAGGCCGCACGGGAGATCGGGATGGTGGTCGAGGGTCTGACGACGGCTCCGATCCTCCGCGACCTGGCCCACCGGCTCGGCGTCGAGATGCCGATCACCGAGGGCGTCTGCGCCGTCCTCGACGGGATCCCGCTGACCGAGCTCCTGCCGCGGTTGATGGAACGGGATCCGACCGTCGAGTGACCCCGGCTGGCGTGCCGCCGGATCCCGGCTAAGGTTCGACGCGATGAGCGCCCGCACGTTCCAGTTCACGTCCGAGTCGGTCACCGAGGGGCATCCCGACAAGGTCGCCGACCAGATCTCCGACGCCGTCCTCGACGCCGTCATGAAGGACGATGCCGAGGGCCGCGTCGCCTGCGAGACCCTCGTCACGACCGGGCTCGTGGTCGTCGCGGGCGAGATGACGACCGACACCTACGTCGACGTCCGCTCGATCGTCCGCGAGACGATCGCGGACATCGGCTACACGCGCGCCAAGTACGGCTTCGACGCCGAGACCTGCGGCGTGATGGTCGCGATCGACGAGCAGTCGCCGGACATCGCCCAGGGCGTCGACGAGTCGTTCGAGGCCCAGCACGGCGACACCGACCCGATCGACCGGATCGGCGCGGGCGACCAGGGGATGATGTTCGGCTACGCGACGCGGGAGACCGACGAGCTGATGCCCCTGCCGATCATGCTCGCGCACAAGCTGGCGAGGCGGCTCGCCGCCGTGCGCAAGGCGGACGTGCTGCCGTACCTGCGGCCCGACGGCAAGACGCAGGTCACGGTGCGCTACGAGCTCGACGAGCACGGGATCCAGCGTCCGGTCGAGATCGAGCGTGTGCTGATCTCGACACAGCACCGCGACGGCCTCGACGCCGAGACCCTCATCAAGCCGGATCTGCTCGAGCACGTCGTCGAGCCGATCCTGCACGCCGACTACCGCGACCTCTTCGACGCCTCGCGGGTCGGCGCGAAGGGCTTCTTCTACGTCAACCCGAC
>DASSBI010000086.1:0-2551 GCA_035698965.1 Gaiella sp.
CGAGAATCTCGACTGGCAGGTCGTGAACGGATGGATCGCGTCGTACTCGATCCCGTTCTGACGCCCAGGGGACGGCGGTGACCGCCGACGTCCTGATCGTCCTCGGCGGCTACCTCCTCGGCTCGATTCCCTTCGGCTACGTGCTCCCGCGGCTCTTCCGCGGCGAGGACGTCCGTCGTCACGGGAGCGGCAACGTCGGCGCGTCGAACGTGTGGCGGGCGTACGGCCCCTCGCTCGGCGTTCCCGTCGCGCTCCTCGACGTCGCCAAAGGGCTCGTTCCGGCGCTCGTCGGGCTCGAGGTGGGCGGCGACTGGGTCGGAGTGCTGGCCGGCGCGGCCGCGATGGTGGGGCACGCGCGGCCGGTCTTCCTGCGGTTCTCGAAGGGCGGCAAGATGGTGGCGACCGCGGGCGGCGTCGCCCTGGCGCTCGCACCGCTCGCCGCGGCGGCGTGCCTGGTCGTGTGGCTCGTGGTGTTCGTCGCGTTCCGCTACGCCTCGCTCGCGTCGATCGTCACCGCGAGCGCGCTGCCCGTCGCCTGCCTCGCCTTCGATGCCCCGTGGCCCGTCGTGGGATTCGCCGCGATCGCCGCCCTCGGGGTCCTCGCGCTGCATCGCCACAACATCCGCCGCCTGCTCGCGGGCAGCGAGCCGCGGTTCTCCGGCAGGCTCCTCCGCGGCGCCCGATGAGACGCCTGGCCGGCGTCGTGGCACTGGCGGTTGCGGCTGTGGCCGGGCTGACGGAGGGGGCCGGCGCGGTGCAGGCAGCGAATGCGGCGCGGGCGGCGACCTGGTGCGGCACGACGACGACGCAGGACCGCCCGCCCGCGCTCACCGGCCGCTCGATCCGCGTGATCTACGCGTACCCCTCGGACGGCGGCGATCGCAGCGCCCAGCTGGCACCGCAGATCTCGGCCGACGTCGACGCGATCGACGCCTGGTGGCTCGCGCAGGATCCGGCGCGCGAGCCCCGCTTCGACCGGGTGGCGTTCTCGTGCGGCCTCCAGGCGGACATCCTCACGCTCCGCCTCTCCGACCCCGCGGCGACGCTCCAGTCGTCGGCCGTCCGCGGCGACCGCATCGAGGCTCATGTGTCGGCGGCGACCGGGCGGTCGCCGTACGAGAAGCTCCTCGTCTACTACGACGGGCCCGTCGACGACGCCGACCTGTGCGGCGAGGGCGCGGGCACACCGGGTGGCGATGGAGTCGCGATGGTCTACCTCGGAGCGTGCACCGACATCCCGTCGGCGAACATCGCCGCCCACGAGCTCCTTCACTCGTTCGGGGCGCTTCCGGACGGCGCTCCGCACTCTTGTCCCGACACGCGTGGGCACCCGTGCGACAGCGAGGCCGACATCCTCTATCCGTTCGCCGTGCCCGGCACGACGCTCGCCTCGCTGATCCTGGACGTGGGGCGGGACGACTACTACGGCCACGGGGGCGGCTGGCCGGACATCCAGGACTCGCTCTGGCTGCGCCTCGTCTCTCAGCAGATTCGGCTGACCCTGGCGATCGCGGGACGCGGCTCCGTGGAGAGCGACGTGCCCGGTGTGGACTGTGCGGTCTCGTGCGGGACGGACTGGGACACGGGCAGCGTCGTCGCGCTCGAGCCGCTCGCGGGCAACGGCCAGCGCTTCGTGCGCTGGTCGGGCGCATGCACGGGATCCGATCGCTGCGAGGTGAAGCTCGACGCGGCGCGCTCGGTCGTGGCCTTCTTCGCGCCCGATCGGTTCGGGCTCGTCGTCGCGGTCGCAGGCAAGGGAAGGGTGACGGGAGCCGGAGCGCCCTGTGCCGCTTCCCGGTGTGTGCGGGCGGCCCGGTCGTACACGCCTCTTCGTCTGCGCGCCACGCCGGCGAAAGGATGGCGTCTTGCCGGATGGAGCGGTGGTTGCACCGGCCGGGCAGCGACGTGCACGGTGCCCATGACGAAGGCGGCCGCCGTCCGCGCGCGCTTCGTCAGGCTCTGAGCCAGGCCTCGAGCGTCGTCTGCTCCGAGGAGGGCGCGGCCCCGCCGAGCTCGGCCCGGATCTCGCCGACCGTGCCCCAGCGCTCCGCGACCACGTCGTGGTCGTGGATCGTCTCGAGGTTCCGCTGACGTGAGAGCACGAAGTCGCCGTCTCCCAGGTCGGGCATCGTCGAGAGCAGCTCCTCGAGAGCGACGCGGACGGAGTCCTCGACGAAGCGCGGATTCCGGTGGGCCTGCTCGACGACGTGCAGCTCGTCGGGCCGCTTCAGAAGCTCGTAGACCGGCGCGCTCATCGAGCGCTCGACGATCCCCGCGAGGTCCTCGGCGTCGAGGTTCTGCGCGGTACCGACGAGGAGCGTCCCGCGGCCGCGCTGGTTGTGCGTCGCCAGCGGCACGAGCTCGAGGATCCTCTGTGCGTCCTCGCCGAACCCGGCGGCGGCGAGCCGCTCGGCCGCCGCGCCGCGAACGAGGTCCTGGGCGCACGGGCACGCGTTGATCCCCGTCGCCTCGACGCCGACCACGCGTCGTGCGCCGGTGCCGTTCGACGCGGCGATCCCGATCAGCGAGACCATCTCCTGCGTCTGCAGGC
>DASSBI010000087.1:0-5941 GCA_035698965.1 Gaiella sp.
AGCGACCGCCTGCTCGGCCCGTGCCTCCTGGACGAAGCCGAGCAGGCTGTTGAGAACGACGATCACCGCGATCACGATCGCCTCGTACGGGACGCCCTCGGCGCCGTCCGCGAACCAGGCGACCACCGAGATCGCGGCGGCCGCGAGCAGGAGATAGCTCAGCGGGTCCGCAACGTGCGCGAGGAGCTTCCGCCATGCCGGGACCCGCTCCGGTGGGTCGAGCACGTTGGCGCCGAAATGCGCGAGACGGGCGGCGGCCTCGTCGGAGTCGAGGCCGCGCTCGAGGTCGGTGCCGAGGTCCGCGGCGAGGGCCGCGGCGTCCCGACGCCATGGCTCGGCTCCGGTCGCCTCGCTCAGAGCTCGAGCGCGGCGACCGCCTGCGGGAACTGGTCCTCGCGCACGTACACGAGGTACCCGAAGGCGCCGCGGCCGTCGGTTACTCCGGTCGACGCGTAGATGTCGATCTTGGCGTCCACGAGGCGCGCATGCACGCTTGCCAGGGCGCCGAGCTCGTCGTCTCCCTGGACGAGGAGGGCATGGTACGGGCCGTCGAGGGGGAGGCCGATCGCACGCGCCTCGGCGGTCAGCCGGTTCGGGTGATCGGGGAACAGCGCGAATTGCGCAAGCGTCGGGCCGCTCGGCACGGCCGTGAACGCGAGGAGGCTGACTCCACGCTCGGCGAGCTGGGCGAGCACCCGGGACGCGGCGCCGAGCTCGTCCCGGACGTTCGCGTAGTAGTACTCGACGGGGCGAATCGTGAACGCCGTGCGGGCTCACCTCCCGCGGCCACCCTATAGCCCTGTCGCGCGAGGCGGCAACCGGCCCGGTCCTCTTGCATAGACCGGGCGGCCGGGCCATGCTTGCGCGCATGCCCACGGCGCGCCCCATCGTCTTCCTGAGCGACTTCGGCCTGGGGAACGAGTGGGTGGGCCTGTGTCACGCGGTGATGAGCGGGATCGCGCCGCAGTGCCCGATCGTCGATCTCTCGCATCTCGTGCGACCGCTCGAGGTGACCTCGGGCGCGATCCTCCTCGCCGACGCAATGCCCTATGTCCACGAGACGTCCGTCGTCCTCGCCGTCGTGGACCCGAACGTCGGCAAGGACCGCGAGGTCGCGATCGAGACCGAGAGCGGCAGGCATCTGGTCGGGCCGGACAACGGCCTGCTCTCGCTCGCCTGGGACGCGGCCGGCGGGATCCGCTCCGCCGTCGAGCTCACCTCGGCCGATGTCGTCCGGCGGCCGCACGCCGAGTCGTTTCGTGCGCCGGACACGCTGTGCCCCGCGGCTGCCTCACTGGCCTCGGGCATGCCGATCGAGCAGGCCGGGACGCCTCTCGACCCGACGACGCTCGCCGTCGTGGTGATGGCCGAGCCCGAGATCGAGACGGGAAAGATCACCTGCGAGGTGATCGACTTCAACCGCTTCGGCAACGTCCACCTCAACGTCCGGCCGGCCGACCTCCACGCCGCCGGCCTCGACGCGGAGGCGATGCTCTCGATCGAAGCGGTCTCCGGCTCGGCGGCCGCGAAACGGGGCAACACCTATGCGGATTTCGCGGCGGGCGAGTACGGAGTGCTGGTCGACCCACGCGGCTGGCTCACCATCGTCCGCGGGAATCCGGCGAGCGCGCTCGACGGGCTCGGCCTGTCGCTCGCCGCGCCCGTCTGGATCACCGCCGTCCGGGACTAGCGGCGGCTACCGCGCGACCCACGAGCCGAGGTCGGCGAACATCAGCTCGTAGTCCGATACGTCCTCGACCCGGACGTCGACGGTGGACGTGATCCGGTCGCGGAACTCCGCGCGGGCCGCGAGATGCGCGTCGGCGAGCTCGCGGCTCTCCCAGAACGTCACCACGAGCGTCCGTCCGTGGCTCTCGTCCGAGAGCATCAGCAGACCGGTGAACCCCTCGATCTCGCGCAGCCAGGGAAGCATTTCCTCCCCTGCGATCCGGGCGACCTCGAGCGGCTGATCCGGCGGTCCGAGCGTCGTCGTGACGGTCACGTGCATCTGTCCTGTATACCGCCTCGCGCGGCGGGCCCGGTGCCGTCAGGCCGCGGTGTCGTCGCTGAGGATCCGGTCGAGGCCGCGGGCCAGGCCGACGAGCCCGGGGACCGCACGGATCGCGAGCAACGTGCCCGCGACGTACGGATCCGGCGTCGGGCCCGCGTCGTGGCGGAGCGTGAGGCGCTCGCCGCCGCTTGCGAACACGACCTCGGTGGAGACGACGAAGCCCGGCAGCCGGAGCGAGTGCACCTGCGTGCCCGCGACGCTCGCGCCTCGGGCCTCCCGCGCGCCGAGCACATCCTCGACGGGGACGTCGAGAACGGGTCGGCGCACCGTCGCGAGGCGCTCCGCGAGCTCGCGCGCGGTGCCGCTCGGGGCATCCTCCTTGCCGGCGCTCGCGTAGTCGATCACCTCCCACGTGCCGAAGTGCCGGGCGGCCTCGGTCGCGAAGCGGAGGACGAGCGCGGCGGAGACGGAGAAGTTCCCAGCCGCCAGGACGCCGACGCCCCGCTCTCGCGCGAGGGCGTCGATCGCGTCGTAGTCCTCGGCGCCGAGCCCGCTCGCTCCGACGACGACGCCGACGCCTCGCTCGAGAGCCGCTCGCACGTTCGGGCCGACCGCCGAGGCGTGCGTGTAGTCGACGAGGACGTCGGTGTCGACGGCGTCGAGCGCGTCCGCGACCGAGGAGAAGTGAGCCGGGCCTGTCCGCGCGACGCCTGCGACGAGCTCGAGGTCTTCGGCGGATCGAACCGCGTCGGCGATCGGGCGGCCGGTCCAGCCCGTGATGCCGGCGATGCAGACGCGGATCACGACCGGTACGGGTCCTTCGGCGACCGGTCGTCCGAAAGCGAATCCTGCGAGCGGGCGACGAGCCGCTCGATCGCGTCGGCCAGGTGGTCTTCCGCGATGTTGTAGTCACCGCGCTCGACGCGGAGCCTGTGCGCCTCGAGCAGGACGTCGGCGTGCGTGTGGCCGTGCGGCGGCTCGAAGCGGTACGACGCGAGCTCGATCAGGAGCCCGAGCGGGTCGTCGAAGTAGATCGAGTCCATGAAGCCGCGGTCCTTGACTCCGGAGTGGCGGACGCCGCGCTCGTCGAGCCGCTCGACGACCTGCCGGAAGGTCGCCTGGGAGAGCGAGAAGGCGAGATGGTGCACCGTGCCGGGATCGCGCGAGAGCCGCTCGGGGTCGGCCGACCGCTCCTCGTTCGTGAAGACGGTGATGAGGCGTCCATCGCCCGGGTCGAAGTAGAGGTGGCTCTCGGCCTCGTTGTCGAGGTTCGGCTGCTCGAAGACGAACGGCATGCCGAGGAGGCCTTCCCAGAAGTCGATAGCCGTCTGCCGGCCCGCGCCGACGATCGTGATGTGGTGGACGCCCTGGCTCTGGATCTTGCGCATCGGACTCCCTCGGTCGCCGTCGCAGTGTGGCGAATCCTGACAGCGATCGTCCCAGGCCTGTGACGTACGGTGTCGCGATGCTCCTGCTCGTCGCGGCGACCCAACGCGAGCTCTGCGGCCACGACGGCCTCGTCTGCGGCGTCGGCCCGGTCGAGGCGTCCATCGCGACGGCTCGGACGCTCGCGCTGCATCCGTTCGACGTCGTGCTGCACGTCGGGCTCGCCGGCGCACGTGATCTCCCCGTCGGGTCGGTCGTCGTCGGCACGGAGTCGGTCTACTGCGACCTGTCGGCCGAATGGCCCGTCGTCGACCGCACGACCCCGGACGCCGGTCTCGTCGAGCGTGTCCGCGCCGCGCTCCCCGATGCGGATGCCGCGCCGATCCACACCTCGGCTGCGGTGGGCGCGGCGCGTAACACGGTGTCACGCGGCCCGCTGGTCGAGGCGATGGAGGGGTTCGGGGTGCTGCGGGCGGCGGAGCGGGCGGGCGTCCCGGCGGTCGAGGTGCGGGTGGTCTCCAACGAGATCGGCGAGGAAGACCGTTCGCGGTGGCAGCTCGACGCCGCGCTCGACGCGCTGGAAGACGCGCTCCCGAGGGCCGTGCGGGCGATCGTCGAGGCCGGCAGGTCCTCCACCGCGTCTCGATGACCCGCGTCCTCGTCACGGGGATGTCCGGAGCGGGGAAGTCGACAGTGGTCGCGGCGCTCGGCGAGCGGGGGCATCGCGCCGTCGACACCGACAGCGACGCGTGGAGCCGTTGGGTGACGCTTTCCGACGGCTCGCGCGACTGGGTCTGGCGCGAGGACGCGATCGCGAGGCTGCTCGTCGAGCACGACGCGCAGACGCTGTTCCTCGCGGGCTGCAAGTCGAACCAGGGCCGGTTCTATCCGCAGCTCGACGTGGTGGCTCTGCTCACCGCTCCGCTCGAGACGCTGCTCGCCAGGATCGACCGCCGCGGCACGAACCCGTATGGCAAGAGCGAGGAGGAGCGCGCGCTCGTCATCGAACACGTCGCCACCGTCGAGCCGCTTCTCCGTCGGACAGCGACCCACGTACTCGACGCGACGGCTCCGGTGCCGGCGCTCGTCGACCAGCTCGAGGCGATCGCCGCCGCGTCCGCGTCGCGGCGCGCGACTCCGGCAGGCGAATCGTGACCGAGACGTCGAGAGTCCCGTCGGCTGCGCGCGTGTAGACCGATCAACCATCCCCCGGCCCGTCTACCTTTCGGCCGTGGCGCGACCGAGGTATCCGAAGAAGGACGAGCCGCTCCCGCCTCCGCTGCCGCCCGAGGCGCGGACGGTCGGCCAGGTGGTCGCCGAGGCGATCGCGCTCTACCGCTCGAAATTCGCGTGGGCGCTCGCGCTCGGGCTCCCCGTCGCGCTTGCCGACCAGGTGCTGTCCACCGGATCGATCGTGGCGCGGATTGCCCTGCTCGCGGCCGCGTCGCCGGCGTTCAGCCTCGCGTACGCGGGGGCCTGCGCCATTCGCCAGGACGAGGTGCCACCGCTTCGGACATGGCTGGTCGCGGTCGTCGTGGGCGTGATCACCTTCCTGCCGGCCGCCTTCTTCTTCGGCTGGTTCGTGATCGTGGCGATCCTCTGGCTCGGACTCGCCGGCCACGCCGTGCCCGCGGTGATGGCCGAACGACTCGGCGTGCTGGGAGCGCTCCGGCGGACGTTCGAGCTCGGGCGCGCCGACTACGTCCATGCGGCAGGCTCGTTCGCCGCGCTCGCGATCCTGTTCGGCCTGACGCGGAGCGCGCTCGGGTTCCTGCTCCGCAGCCAGGCGGACGCGACGGTGCGGACCGCGATCTTCCTCGCGGATGTCGTGCTCTCGCCGCTCCTCTTCCTCGGCGCGGCGCTCGTCTACGTCGACCTCGTGGCCCGCGTGGGGCTGACCCGCGAGGACCGCCGCAGGCTGCGGCAGGCCGCGCTCGGACGACCGGAGTAGGCTGCGGACCCGACCCCGAGAGGAGGCGACCGGTGGCGCTGTATCTGATGCTCACGTCCCTGACGGAGAAGGGCCGGCAGACGCTGAACGCGAACCCTGCCCGGCTGCGCGAGGTGAACCGCGACGTCGAGGCGCTCGGCGCGAAGGTGCTCCACCAGTGGGCGTCGCTCGGCGAGTACGACTTCGTGAACGTCGTCGAGGCGCCTGACGAGCTGACGATGGCCCGGCTCTCCCTCGAGCTCGGCGCGCGCGGGAGCGTGAAGTTCCAGACGCTGCCGCTGCTCCGGGTGGACGACTTCCTGGGCGCGCTCGAGGGCTAGACGGCGAGAAAGCCGGTCGCCCGCGCGGTGATCGGCATCGGGCTCGCGGGCAGGTCGGGCGAGGGCTCCGGGGCGTTGTAGCCGCCGGGGGCGACGTCGTTCGGCGTGTCGGGATGGAAGAGCGCCGCGAGGAGCTGGATGTGCCCGCGCCCGATCGACAGCTCCCACTGGCCGCCGCCGTAGGCGCCGATCCCGTGCGCCTCGCAGTAGTCGTAGGCGGCGAAGAGGCGCTCGATGGACCCGAAGCGGGAGGGCTTGACGTTGACGGTGCGA
>DASSBI010000088.1:0-8392 GCA_035698965.1 Gaiella sp.
CCGAAGAGAGCACGGCGATGCCTAGTGCGCCACCGATCTGCTGCGACGTGTTGATCAGCCCGGACGCGAGGCCCGCGTCCTTCGCCTGCACGCCGGCCAGCGCCGCGATCGAGATCGAGACGAACGAGAACGCCATGCCCATCGCGATCACGAGGAAGCCGGGCAGGAGGTCGCCGAGGTACGAGCCGCCGACGGACACCTGCGTGAAGTACAGGAGGCCGATCGTGAGCAGGCTCATCCCGGTGACGAGCACCGGCTTGACGCCGACGCGGGTCACGAGCTGCTGGGCGACCATCGCCCAGATGATCGACGTGCCCGCGACCGCGATGTACGCGATACCCGTCTCGAGGGGCGAGTACCCGAGCACCTGCTGCATGTAGAGCGTCAGCATCAGGAACATCGAGAACAGCGCCGTTCCGAGAATGAACCCGGCGATGTTCGCACCCGCGACCGTCTTGATCCGGAAGATCGAGAACGACATGAGCGGGTGCGCGGCCCGGGTCTCGCGGACGACGAAGCCGGCGAGGAGCGCGACGGCCGCGGCGAAGACGCCGATCGTCCGTCCCGACGTCCAGCCCCAGTCGTTCGCCTGCGTGATCCCGAACACGGCGGCCGAGAGGCCGCCGGTAACGAGCACCGCACCGAGGGCGTCGAAGCCGCGCGCCGTGAGGTCGCGGCTCTCGCCGAGCAGCACGGGTGCGAGCGCGAGCGCGGTGATCCCGACCGGGATGTTGAGGAAGAAGATCCACTCCCAGCTCAGAAGATCGGTGAAGACGCCGCCGAGCAGCACGCCGGCTGCGGCTCCGAAGCCGCCGACCGCGCCCCAGACGCCGAGCGCGATGTTGCGCTCCTTGCCTTCGGCGAAGGTCGTCATGAGGATCGACAGCGCCGCCGGTGCGATGATCGCCGCGCCGAGGCCCTGGATGGCGCGGGCGCCGATCAGCGACGGCTCGTTCCACGCGAGTGCCGCGAGGAGCGACGCCGCCGTGAACACGACGAGCCCGCCGATGAACATGCGCCTGCGGCCAAGGATGTCGGCCGCACGTCCGCCCAGGAGCAGGAAGCCCCCGAAGACGAGCGCATAGGCGCTGATCACCCACTGGAGGTTCTCCTGCGAGAAGCCCAGGTCGACCTTGATCGACGGGAGGGCGACGTTGACGATCGCGATGTCGAGGACAAGCATGAACTGGACGACGCTCAGAAGCGCCAGCGCCATCCACTTGTGTTTTCCGGAAGCAACCATGCGTACGTCACCTTTCCGTTCGATTGGATGACCCGACGCTAGCGGTCAGACTTGCTAATCGAAAGTACGGTCTTCCGTACAAAGAGTGCGGAAAACCGAACCCTCAGCGAAGGCATACAATGTGGTTGTGAAGCGCTACGGCCAGTACTGCCCGGTGGCACATGCTCTCGACCAGGTCGGTGACCGGTGGGAGCTCCTCGTGGTGCGCGAGCTCATGCTGGGCCAGCGGCGCTACACCGACCTCGCCGACGCGCTGCCCGGGATCGGGTCGAACATCCTCGCCTCCCGCCTGCGCGACCTCGAGAGTGCCGGCATCGTGCGGAAGACGAAGCTCCCGCCGCCCTGGGCCGTGACCGTCTACGAGCTGACCGAGCACGGCCGGGCGCTCGACCCGGTGCTCCGCTCGCTCGCCCGGTGGGGCGCTCGCACGCTCGGCGTGCCGGATCCCGCCGACTGCTGGAGCATGTACGCCGTCCACGTCCGGTTTCGGCCCGAGGCCGCTGTCGACGGCAGCTACGAGATCCGCTTCGTCGACGGAGAGACGATCTCCATGGAGGTGGCCGACGGAACGCTCGTCGCGCGGAAGCTGCCCGCCGACGCGCCCGATCTCGTGGTGGAGGCGCACCCCGAGGCGCTCCACGCCCTCGTGCAGGGAGTCGTGAGCATGCCCGCTGCGCTCGCGGACGCGCGGGTCACGATCCTGACCGGCTCCGAGCAGGAGCTCGCCGCGCTCGTGGCCATGTTCGAGCCCGCTGACGCCGAGCTGGCGGCTGAGGGCGACGTGGTGGTCGAGGCCGCCTAGAGAATGCCGTGTCGGGCGCCGTTCCGACACCCGCATCCGACGCAGCCGCCGCCCGAACGTTCGTCGTCAACTCGCTCGCTGCGCGGGCGCAGTCCGTCTGCGAGATCGAGCGGAAGCTGGCCGCGCGGGGCGTGGCTCGCCACGTCGCGGAGGCGGTGGTCGAAGAGGCTGCTCGCCTCGGGTATCTCGACGACACGGAGCTCGCAGAGCAGCTCGCGCGCGGCTACCGGGGGCGTCGCTACGGCCGGCGAAGGGCGGCGGTGGCGATGCGTCGGAGGCTGCTCGACGCGGCGACGGTGGACGCGGCACTCGACGAGGCGTACGCCGATGCCGACGAAGCGGCTCTCGCTCTCGACGCGCTCGGCGCTCGCGCGCTGAGCGACCCTGGCGACCGGCGTCGGGCCGTCGCCTTCCTCCTCCGGCGCGGCTTCTCGCCGGACGCGGCGTGGCGCGCCATGCGTGACGGCGAGGATCTGCGCTGACCTTCGGTTGCCGGCCCGCGTCACGTCGCCGCCGAGGATGCCTCTTCGGGAGCAGAGCCCCTCTGACGGGCTCTGCTCGCACGCCGCTCGAACTGTGGATCGATTGGCCGTGAATCGGCGCGAACCTGGCGCGGACCCGTCACATTCGCGCCGGTAGCGTCCGCACCCCGTGGGTGGGTGGGGGTTCGGGATGGGACCGGAGCGCGCGTCGCGTCGCGGTCGCCCCCGCCTATGCAGGCCTGTCCTGCGCGCCGGTGAGCGCCGATACGGCCTCGCGCAGCCGCTCGACCTCATCTTCGAGCGCGGCGACCCGCTCCTCGAGCCCGCCTCCGGCAGCTGGTGACGGCAGCTCGGCCGTCGTCCCCGCTGGGGGCGGGCCGTGCGCGTCCGACCCCTGCTCGTCGGCGCCGAGGAGGTGGCGGTAGCGCTCCTCCTTCTGGCCCGGCCGGCGCTCGAGCCGTTCGACGAGACCTCGCGCGGCGAGACCCTCCAGCGTCTCGTGGATCTCGTCGAGCCTGACGAACGAATGCAGCCGTCCCGTACGTTGGTTCAGCTCCCCGGGCGTCTGCGGCCCGCGCAGCATGAGGACGCAGAGAACCGCAACCTCGGCGCCGCCGAGACCGACTGCCTCGTCGAACAGCTGGCGATATTTCGCCGCCCTGCTCCCAGCGCCACTCGCGAGGCGGGTCCAGCCTCGGCGGGCGAGCCGCTGGAGCGCCTCATGGATCTCGCCCTCTTCGTAGGAGACGACCGGATCGCGGTTCGTCGTCTGGTTGCAGGCGAGGCGGAGAGCGTTCAGCGAGAGCGGGTACTGGTCCGGCGTCGTGCGCTGCTTCTCGAGGAGGCAGCCGAGGACACGGAGCTCGACGTGGTCGGCGTCCACGCGCGAAGCGTACGCTCCGGCGTGCACGTGGACGTCCCCATTCGCGACAGCTACCGGGTCGCCGCCCGCCTGTTGGCCGGCGAGTACCCAGGGTCGGCGGATCTCGAGGAGGCCGCGCGGCGGATCCGCGCGTTCGCGCGCCACGATGTCACGTTGTTCGTCGATCTGACCCATCCCGGCGACCCGCTCGAGCCGTACGCACGGCTCCTCGACGCCCCTGCGACGCGTGTCGCGCATCCGATTGTGGACTTCGGGACGACCACGATCCCGCACATGACGAGGATCCTCGATGACGTCGACGCTGAGATCGAGCGAGGTGGCACGGCCTACGTGCACTGCTGGGGCGGGATCGGCCGCACGGGGACGGTCGTCGGGTGCTGGCTCATGCGTCACGGCCTCGACGGAGGCGATCCGATCCGCCGGATCGCGGAGCTCCGCCGCGACGTCTCGGACGCGTCGGTCGCGTCCCCGCAGACCGCCGCCCAGCGTGCGATGGTTCGCGCGTGGAAGCGGGATCGCTGAACGCGCTGGTCGACGCGGTGCTGCGAGGTGCCTGGCGGCGCGACTCGACGTGGCACGGCGAGATCCACTGGCGTTGCGTCACGGCTACGGGGCTCGCGTTGGCTTCGGCGGACCCGCGCGTCGACCGCGCTCTGGTGTTCTGCTTCGGGCTGCTCCACGACACTCGGCGTGAGAACGAAGCGGTCGACCCCGAGCACGGGCCGCGGGCAGCCGAGTTCGCGGGCGGCCTTCGCGAGGATGGGGTGCTGTGCCTCGGCGACGAGCCGTTCGCCGATCTCTACGAGGCGCTCCGGCTGCACTCGGAAGGACGGGTCTCGGCAGACCCGACGATCGGCACGTGCTGGGATGCCGACCGCTTGCATCTTCCTCGTGTGTCGATCGTGCCGGACCCGGCGTTCCTCTCGACTCGCGCCGCTCGAGCTCCCGGGGGGCTGTCCGACGCCGAGGCGCTCAGGAGGGACGGTCCGTCGGCGTGGGACGAGCTCGTCGCGCTCGTCTGACCCGTTGCCGCGTCACACAACCGGCACAAAGTCGGCACAGACACGGCACACATTCGGCTGCAGGCTTGTCGGCATGGCCGACGATCACCCTACCGACGACGCGACGGAGCGAGACGTAGCAGAGCCCTCGACCGGTCGCCGGGCCGCGGACGTGCCGCCGCTGGGAGCAGTGCCGAGCTGGATCGCGCTCCCGGTCGGGCGGGCCGAGGCCGGCCCCTCGATCGCAGAGCTCGTCGAGGCCGTTCGCGACGCCGGCGGGATGGTGGGAGGAGACGCCCTATTCGATCCGCGTTACGAGGCCGAGATGCGTCGCTTCCTGATCAGGGCGCTCGAGATGGAAGGGATTCCGGTGCCGAGGGGAGGTGATAGGCCATGAGCAGCGCGTCTACGGCGACGCCGTTGCGGACGTAATGCCTCCGGCGCAGGCCCTCGCGCTCGAAGCCGAAGTCCTCATACAACCGGAGCGCCGGCTCATTCCAGGGGAACACGTGCAGTTCGAGCTTCTCGACGTTCGCTCCGCGCGCCCAGGCGACCGCCTCGTCGAGGAGCTTGCGCCCGATCCCTCTGCGTCGATGGCTTGCCGCGACCATCATCCCGAGGTCAGCGACGTGGGCGCTTGCCGGATGGGGATCCCTTGCGAGCGAAAGGCGCCCGACGATCCGGTCGCCGTCGAGCGCAACGAACACCGCGGCGTCGGCGTGACGACGGACCGCCTTCAGATAGCGGCGCTCGTCGGAAACGGGTCGCCACGTCTCCGTCGTCAAGAGCCAGCCACCCGGCTCGCCACCGATGGCGGCTGCGAGCGCAACGAGCTCCGACGCGTCCGACCCCTCGGCAGGCCTGATCGAGATCACGCGACCACGACTCCGTGCCCCCCGCGCCGCGGGTCGCCGGCGGAGCCGAGCACGCCATTCGCACGACGCTCCACAGCCGAGACGCCACCGAAGAAGAGATTGCGGTCCGACCAGCGCCGCACATCGAATCCTGCCTCCTCCAGCGCGGGTGCGACGTCGGCTGCCCATCCACCCTCGAGGTGCGCCGTCTCGCCGTCGACGTGGAGGCGTGGGCGCGAAATGGCCTCCGCGACGGGCAGGCGCTGCCCGACGACCGCCTCCACGACCTGCAGAATCGCTCCCGCCAGGCGAACAGAGCCCGCGCTTCCGGCCACAAGCCGCGGTTCTCCCTCGTCGTCGAGAACCAGAGTCGGGGTCATCATGCTCGGCAGGCGGGTGCCTGCCTCGCGGGGCTCGTCGCCGATCACGTCGAGCTCGCCGAGCATGTTGTTGAGCTGAAAGCCGTGCCGGAAGACCCCCGAGCCCGACCCGAGCGTCGAGGAGAGCCCGATCGCAGCGCCATCGCCGTCGACCACCGACACGTGCGTCGTCCCGGTGGGGCGCGCCCCGGCGGCGAGGCCGTCGGTGCCGTACGCGCGACCGAGCGCAACGGCGAGCGATCGCGCCTCGGCGGGCGACCCGGGAAGACCCCGTTCCTGTGTGTCGAGCTCCGCGAGCCCCGCCTGGACGATCAAACCGCCGCGCGACGGGGCGGGAGTCGTCAGCACCGGCACGCCGGCGAACGTCCCGGCGAGCGGCCGCTCGGTGTTGACGCGATACCGCTCGATGTCCGCCGCAAGGTCCGGGAGCAGGATCGCGACGCCCTCGGCTCGGGCGTCACGCAGAAGCCGGAGGGTCGACACGAGACCCGTCACGTCGATCTGCCCCGGCGTTCCGTAGATGGCCTGCCCGCCGGGCTCCCGCTGCAGGATCGGCACGAGAATCTCGTGGAGGAAAGCCTGTGCTTCCGTCGTCGCGAACGGCCGGGCCGCGAGCTCGAGAGCGGGCAGGAAGAGGCTCGGCCAGGGAAGGCGGCCGCGTCGCTCGTGAGCTTCCTCGAGCCCGGGAAGCAAGCCTGGCACTGCGACGGAAGCCTCCCCCACGTGGAATACCTGCGAGGACGCGTCTGCGAAGTCGATCTCCACCTCGTCCATCGCACCGCGCGCACCGGAGGGGACGGCAAAGAAGCAGTCGAGCACCGATGGCGACTCGCCCGGCTCGTGGAGCATGACAAAACCGCCTCCGCACGGGCCTGTCAGCGGGCCTTCCGTCACGAACGCCGCAAAGACCGCAGCGATGGCCGCATCGACGCACGTCCCGCCCTCACGGAGCGCCCACGCACCGGCTTCCGCCGTGTCTCGGTTCCCCGCTGCGACAGCGCCGCGCATGGCGTGAGCGTAAACAGCAGCCGAGCTCGAAGACGCGCCTTCGAGCCAGGGCCGACGCTCACCGCGGGGCGGGCGATCGGGACTCCTGCGGCCGCGCTCGGCGGCGTCGTCCCGTGGGTCAGCGGAGGAAGCTCGGCAACTCGCGCTCGGACTCGCTCGTCGAGCGCCCGCCGCCGCCGGAGCCCGACATCGCCGTCGCCACGGGCGTGAACGAGGTCCGGCGCGGCGCACCGAGCCCCGTCGCGACGACCGTCACCCAGACCTGTCCGTTGAGCCGCTCGTCGACCGTCGCCCCGAAGATGATGTTCGTGTCGTCCGTTGCAGCCTGGCGCACGACCTCGGCCGCCTCGTTGACCTCGAGAAGCGTCAAGTCGTCTCCGCCGGCGATGGAGAGCAGGATCCCGCGCGCGCCGACGATCTCGGTGTCGATCAGCGGCGAGCGGAGCGCGCGTTCGGCGGCCTCGCGGGAGCGGTTCTCTCGTGCCTCCGAGTAGCCGATCCCCATCAAGGCCGAGCCGGCGCCCGACATGACGGTGCGGACGTCTGCGAAGTCGAGATTGATGAGACCGGGCATCGTGATCAGATCGCAGATGCCCTGCACGCCCTGACGGAGCACGTCGTCCGCAATCCGGAACGCGTCGATCATCGAGGTCGAACGGTCGAGTACCTCGAGCAGGCGATCGTTCGGAATCACGATGACCGTGTCGCACGCCGCTCGCAGCGCCTCGACGCCGCCCTCTGCGGCGAGCTTCCGACGCGTGCCCTCGAACTTGAACGGAGTCGTGACGATCCCCACCGTCAGCGCGCCGAGCTCCCGCGCGATCCGCGCGACGACGGGCGCCGCGCCGGTTCCCGTGCCACCGCCCTCGCCGGCCGTCACGAACACCATGTCGCTCCCGCGCAACGCGGCGCGTACGTGGTCATAGCCTTCCTCGGCCGAGCGGCGACCCGTCTCGGGGTCGGCGCCGGACCCGAGACCCTGGGTGATCGACTCGCCGATGTGGATCTTGACCGGCGCGTCGGAGAGCTCGAGCTGCTGCGCATCGGTGTTCACTGCGACGAAGTCGACCTGCGCGATGCCCGCATCCATCATTCGGTTCACGGCGTTGATTCCCGCCCCGCCGACCCCGACGACGCGGATCACGGCGAGGTACGACGCAACGTCGCCTGCGACGTGGAGCCGCGGCGCGCTTTCCGGCATGGGGGTCACGAAGCGGCTCGCCGGCGGCGCGTACGGCTCGACCCGTTCGGTCTCGGCAGCCACGTCGGGCGCGCGAGAAGAGACCGGCTCGGCATGCACGGTCGGCGGCACGAGCTCGACGACCTCCGCGACCTGCTCGATGACGGGCTCCTGTGCAGGCTCCGGCTCCGGGTCGGGCACCGCGGTCACGGCAGGTTGCGCGGACTCGGGAGCCGCGACCTCGAAGTCGTAGACGTGCTCGACGGTGGCGTCGAGCTCCGCGCCGGGGCGGGAGACCAGCATCGGTTCACTGTCGAGCGGAAGCTGCGCCGGAGTGGCAGCCGTCGGCTCGGGGGCCGCCGCAGCGTCTGCAGCCGGCGGGGATTCCGCGGCCTCACCCTGCGTGCGTTGCGCCGCCTCCGTCGCGCGGAACAGCTCCGCGAGCGGTCCTTCACGCATGCTTGCGCGCTTGCGCGCCATCCTCGGCCTCCTTCGCCGCGACGATCTCACGCGCCAGCTCGCGGTAGGCCTCCGCGGCGGCGCCGGATGGGTCGTACTT
>DASSBI010000089.1:0-3600 GCA_035698965.1 Gaiella sp.
GCGACGCCTTCGAGCAGCAGCTCGGCGATCTGGATCGCGTTGAGCGCCGCGCCCTTGCGGAGGTTGTCGCTCGAGAGGTAGAGCGCGATGCCGTTCTCCGAGGCCGTGTCGCGGCGGATGCGACCGACCAGCACCTCGTCCTCTCCGGCGGCGGCCGCCGGGGTCGGGAACGACGGGAGATCGAGGACGCGGACGCTCGGCGCGTCGCGCAGGATCTCTGCGGCCTCCACCGGTGTGAGCCGGCGCTCCAGCTCGATCCAGACCGCCTCCGAGTGCCCGACCATCACCGGCACGCGGACACACGTCGCGGAGATCGGCAGGTCAGGCAGCTCGAGAATCTTCCGCGTCTCCGAGCGGAGCTTCGCCTCCTCGTCCGACTCGTCGCCCTCCCAACTCCAGTCCATGACGACGTCGTGTGAAGCGGGCGCCTCGCGTGCGAGCGCCTCCATTCGCTGCGCCCCTGCGCCCGACACCGACTGGTAGGTCGAGACGCGCACTCGGGCGAGGCTTGCCTCGTCATGGAGCGGCTTCAGCACGCAGGTGAGCGGGATCGCGCAGCAGTTGGGGTTCGCGACGATCCGGTCGCGGGCGAGCGCCTCGAGCGCGCGGTCGCCGTTCACTTCGGGCACGACGAGCGGGTACCCATCGGCGAGGCGGTACGCGGACGACTTGTCGACGCAGACGGCGCCGGCCCCGGAGGCGATCGGCACGAGCTCCCGGCTCGCCGAGGTGCCGACCGAGAAGAGGAAGACGTCGATGTCGCCGGCGCCGAGGGCTTCCGGCGTCGCCTCCTCGACGGCGACCGAGCGGTCCCCAAACGGAACGGTCGAGCCGGCAGAGCGCGCGGAGGCGAACGCGCGGACGTTCTCGTAGCCGCGCTCGGCGAGCAACCCGAGCGTCACCGTCCCGACGGCTCCGGTAGCGCCGACGATCCCGATGCGCGGTTGGTCGGTCATATGCCTTTCTTTCTAGCCGACGCGGGACGACCCCTGCTGCCGGCTATGCAGGGCGACGGCCCGCGAGTGCCCGGCCGAGCGTCACCTCGTCGGCGTACTCGAGGTCGCCCCCTACCGGGAGGCCGCTCGCGAGTCGCGTCACGGTCACGCGATCGCGCAGGCGGTCGGCCAGGTAGGCGGCCGTTGCCTCGCCGGTCATCGTCGGGTTCGTCGCCAGGACGATCTCCTCGACGCCGTCCGAGCCGACCCGTTCGAGCAAAAGCTGAATCCGCAGATCGCCCGGCTCGACGCCGTCGAGCGGTGAGAGCGCTCCTCCGAGCACGTGATAAAGGCCGCGGTACTCGTGCGTCCGCTCGAGGGAGAGGACGTCGACCGGCTGCTCGACGACGCAGATCACCGTGCGATCGCGGCGCGGGTCGGCGCAGACGCCGCAGAGCTCCTCCTCGGTGAGGTTCCCGCAAGCCGGGCACGCGCGCACGCGCGCCTTGACATCGGCGATCGCGATGCCGAGCGCGTTTGCCTCGTCGGAGGGCGCCGCGAGGAGGTGGAACGCGAGCCGCTGGGCCGTGCGCGTGCCGATTCCCGGCAGCCGCGTGAGCTGCGCGACGAGGTTGTCGACCGCCGGGCTCAGCACGCCGTCACGTTAGCCATCCACGCCGGACAGTCCGGGCATCTCCCCTGCGTGAAGGGCGCGCACGAGGTCGATCGTGTCTGCCTCTGCGGCGGCTTTGTCCGGCCGGTAGCCCTTGACCCGCGCGAACCGGAGCGCCAGGCCGCCCGGGTAGCGGGAGCTCTCCTGCACGCCGTCGAAGGCCACTTCGACCACGAGCTCGGGACGTACGCGAACCACGTGGCCGTCCCGCTCCGTAGCGAGGTCGAGCAGATGGCCGGTCTGCCAGTCGAGCATCTCGTCCGTCATGCCCTTGAACGTCTTGCCGAGCATCACGAAGCCGCCCTCGGGATCGCGTGCGCCGAGATGGAGGTTGCTCAGCTTGCCCTGCCGGCGGCCGTGCCCCCACTCGGCCGCGAGGACGACGAGGTCGAGCGTTGTTGCCCGCTTGACCTTCACCCAGGCGGCGCCTCGCCGTCCCGCCTCGTAGGGCGCATCGAGCGCCTTCACGACGACGCCCTCGTGGCCGCGGCCGAGCGCGTCCTCGAAGAACTGCTCGGCCTCGTCGGCGTCGGCGGTCACGGTGCGTGGGACCCGCAGGGCGTCGGGCACGACGCGCGCGAGGGCCGTCACACGCTCCTCGTACGCGCGGTCGAGAAGGTCATCGCCGTCGAGGTGGAGGCAGTCGAAGAAGAACGGCGCGAGCGGCAGGCGCTGCGCATCGGCGTGCGTGTCTGCGCTGCTGCCGAACCGGCTCATCGAGACCTGGAAGGGATAGGGCCTGCCGTCCGGACGCAACGCGATCACCTCTCCGTCGAGAACCACCGTGTCGACCGGGAGCGTCAGCACCGCGGCGACGACCTCCGGGACGCGGTCGGTGACGTCCGCCAGGCTCCTCGTGAACGCGCGAACCTCGCTGTCGAGGCGATGCACCTGCAGTCGCGCGCCGTCGAGCTTCCACTCTGCAGCCGCAGGCCCTGCGCGCGCGATGGCGGATGCGACGTCCTCGGCCGTCTGTGCCAGCATCGGCTTGACGGGTCGGAGCACCTCGAGGCGGAAAAGCGCGAGTCCTGCGGCGCCCTCCGCGAACGCCGCCCCGGCGACGGGCGGCAGCTCCCCGGCGAGCATGAGCGCGCGACGGACGTCGGCCGCCGGAACCTCCGCCGCGCGTGCGACCGCCTCGACCATGACACCCTCGAGCGCCCCCTGCCGCAGCTCGCCGTGGAGAATGGCGCGGAGGAACCGCTGCTCGGGCTCCGTTGCCTGCGCGAACAGGTCATGTAGGACGCGTCGGCGGTTCTCCTGCGAGCCGCGTCCGGACGTCGAGGCGATGCGTTCGAGGGCACGATCGACGTCGAGGATCTCCAGGGTGGCGACGGCGGCCGGAGTCGGCAGGTCGCGGAGCGCCGCCCAGCCGACGCCGATCCGCGACAGCGTGCCGGAGAGGAAGGTCACCGCGGCCGGGACCTCGTCGGGGCGCAACTCGCCGAGGCACGTCCCGAGGAGGTCGATCTTCGCCGAGCGAGCGCGAGTCTCCGCGATTGCGACGGACGTCTGCGCGAGCTCGGCGAAGAGCATCCCTCATCCAAGCAGTGGTTTTCGGGCGGCGCTCCCGGCGTGCGGTCGCCGGTTGGTGTCCGACTTAAAGTCGGACACCAACCGCACTACATCCCGGGCAGGCCGAGCGCCCCGAGGTCGGGCAGCTGCCCCCGGAGCTTCGCCTCGACCGCCTGCGTGGCGGCGCGAAGCGCCTCGTTGGCGGCCGCGAGCACCATGTCGGCGAGCATCTCGGGGTCGTCCGGGTCGACGGCGCGCGGGTCGATGGCGATCTCGAGGAGCTCGCCCGCGCCGTTCGCCTTGACCGTGACCATGCCGCCGCCGGCGGAGGCCTCGCCGATCTCGTTCTTCGCCTCCTCCTGCGCGCGCGCCATCTGCTCCTGCATCTCCTGCGCCTGCTTCATGAGGGCGTTCATGTCGAGCTTCACGATGTCTCCTCCACTTCGGTTGCGTCGAGGTCGGTCTTCAGGAGCGCGA
>DASSBI010000090.1:0-6334 GCA_035698965.1 Gaiella sp.
AACGTCCAGTACCAGACCTGGGGGAACCACCTCCAGAAGTTCGACGCGACCCTGGCGGGCGGCTCCACGCCCGACGTCATCGAGATGGGGAACACCGAGATGACGAAGTACATGGCCGCGGGAGCGTTCCAGGACCTGACGTCCGAGAAGAGCTCGATCCCGAACTCGGGCACGTGGCTCGAGGGACTCGCCGCGTCCGGCCGCTACGGCGGCAAGCTCTACGGCGTCCCGTACTACGCGGGGTCGCGCGTCGTCACCTACCGCACCGACCTGTTCAAGAAGGCCGGGATCAAGGTGCCGACCAGCCTCGCGCAGTTCACGGCGGCGGCGAAGAAGCTCGGCACGCAGAACAAGAAGAAGGGCTTCTCGCCGGTCTACATCGCCGGCACGGACTGGTACGTCGCGATGGGCTTCGTCTACGACTTCGGCGGCAAGATCGCGACCCAGGTGAGCGGGAAGTGGAAGGGCACGCTCGCATCGCCCCGGGCGATCGCCGGCCTGACGGCGTACAAGAACTTCTTCAACGCCGCGTCCAAGGCCTCGAAGACGACCGACGAGTCGCACCCGAACCCGTACACCGTGTACGCCCAGGGCCTCGTCGGCTCGATGCTCGGGCCGGCGTGGTTCAGCTGCTGTGTGGGTGACGAGTACAAGAACTCGACCGCGCAGTTCGTGATGCCGAGCCACACCAAGGGCTCCCCGATGCCCGGCTTCCTCGGCGGCTCGGACCTCGCAGTCCCGATCGGCGCCAACAAGGCGCTGGCCGTGGACTGGATCAAGGCCTACACGTCGAACTCGTCGATGACGTCGCTCCGCGGGATCGGCAACATCCCGAACACGACGTCGCTTCTCGGCAACAGTGTCAACGAGCGGGCGGCGAAGCGGAGTTGGTTCGTCCCGACGGCGAAGAACTGGGTCAACGTGGAGAACGGCAACATCCTCCGCAACATGCTCTCCCAGATCCTCACCGGCCGCCTGACCGTCAAGCAGGCGGCGCAGTCGGCGAGCGACAACATCGCCTCGGTGCTGAACGGCTGAGCCTGGTCGTGCGGGGCGTGGATCAGCGGTGACACCTGATCCCGCCCCGCACGCCTCCGGCGGCGCGGTGGCCGTCGACGCGTCGCCCCTTCCCGCGGCGCGTCGTCGGCCGCTCGGCCCGGCCACGGTGGCGCGCGGCTCGGTTCCGTACCTCCTGGTCGCGCCGGTCGTGGTCGCGATCGTCGCGATCCTCGGCTATCCGCTATACAAGCTCGTCACGCTGTCCTTCCAGCAGTACGGGCTCCCCGAGCTGATCCAGCGCCACGGCGAGTGGATCGGCCTCGAGAACTACCGCTCCGTCCTCTCGGACAGCGTCTTCTGGGACACGCTCGTCCGGACGATCGTGTTCACGGCGGCGAACGTCGCTCTTACGGTCGTGCTCGGGACGCTGATCGCCCTGCTCCTGCTCCGGCTCTCGGCGCCTGTCCGCATCCTGCTCACGTCGGGGCTCGTGCTCGTCTGGTCGATGCCGGCCGTCGTCGCCGTCCAGGTCTGGTACTGGATGACGAACTTCCAGAACGGCATCCTCAACTACGTCCTCACCGAGCTCGGGCTCGGTGACTACTTCCAGCACGACTGGTACGGCTCGCCCTTCTCGCAGCTCGCGATGGTGACCGTCCTGATCGTGTGGGGCGCGATCCCGTTCGTGACGGTGACGGTCTACGCGGGGCTCGCTCAGGTCCCGCGTGAGCTCGTCGAGGCGGCGCAGATCGACGGCGCGAGCCCGCTCCGGGTCTTTCGCGACGTCACCTTCCCGATTCTGAAGCCGATCCTGCTGATCCTGACGAGCCTCTCGATCATCTGGGACTTCGGCGTCTTCACCCAGCCCTACCTGTTGATCGGCGCCTCGCACGTGGACGCCTCGAACTACCTGATGGGCGTGTACGTCTACATCGAGGGCTACGCGCACTCGGAGTTCGGGCGTGGCGCGGCGATCTCGATCCTCATGCTGCTGATCGTCGCCGTGCTGAGCGTCTTCTACGTGCGCCGCATGGTGCGGATGGAGGACGTGACATGAGCTCCGTGCCGGTCCCCGCCCGCCCGCGTCGCGGCACCCGCGTCCGGTTCCTCCGCCGCCGCGCGTGGGACATGCTCGGGATCGCTCTCTGCGTCGTGCTCGTCTTCCCCGTCTACTGGATGGTGACGACCGCCTTCAAGCCGACCGACGAGATCAACAGCATCACGCCGACGTGGTTCCCGTCCTCGCCGACGCTCGACCACTTCCGCGACGCGATGGCACGGCCGTATTTCTGGGACACGGTCAAGAACAGTGTGATCGTGGTCGTGGTGGCCGTCCTCGCCTCCATGGTGATCGCATTCCTTGCCGCGGTCGCCCTCGCGAAGTACCGCTTCACCGGACGCAAGATCTTCATCGTGGCGATGATCGGGATCCTCATGCTGCCGTCGGTGGGGCTCGTGATCCCGCTCTACGTCGTGCTCGCGCGGTACCACCTGACGAACACGCTGACCGGTGTGATCCTCACGTACCTCACGTTCGTGCTGCCGTTCGCCGTGTGGACGCTGCGCGGCTTCGTCCTCGGCATCCCGAAGGAACTCGAGGAGGCGGCGATGGTCGACGGCTCGAGTCGCGTCGGAGCGTTCGTCCGGATCCTCCTGCCACTCGTCGCACCGGGTCTCGTCGCAACGTCCGTCTTCGCGTTCATCACCTCGTGGAACGAGTACATCTTCGCGAGCGTGCTGCTCTCGGACCAGTCGCAGCAGACGGTCACGGTCTGGCTCTCGTACTTCTACGGGACCAGTCGCGACACGGACTGGGGCGCTCTCATGGCCGCATCGACGCTCACGGCGATCCCGGTGATCGTCTTCTTCCTGCTCGTCCAGCGGAAGATCATGTTCAACCTCACGTCCGGCGCCGTGCGTGGCTGACCGGGCGCCTGCCTTTCCCAAGATCGTCCCCAAGCCTCTTGCGGTCGCGCCCGGGAGAGGCGCGTTCGAGCTGAGGCGGGAGGCGCGGATCCTGCTCGGTCGCGACTCCGCCGCCGCCCGCCCCGTCGCACGACTTCTCGCCGAGACGCTCCGCCCTGCGACGGGGTTCCGGCTGCCCGTGACGACCGTCCGCGGCGCGCCGGCGAACGGGGACGTGGCGCTCGCCCTGCGGCCCGCCGACCGCGCGCTCGGCGACGAGGGCTACCGGCTGACGGTGGAGCCTCGCGGCGTCGTGCTCGCCGCCCGCACGCCTGCCGGGCTCTTCCGCGGCACCCAGACGCTCCGGCAGCTGCTCCCGTCCGCGATCGACGCGGGACGCCGGCGGCGCGGACCGTGGCATGTTCCGGTGCTCACGCTCCACGACCGGCCGCGCTTCGCGTGGCGCGGGATGATGCTCGACGTCGCGCGGCACTTCTTCGGCGTCGCGGAGATCGAGCGACTGATCGACCTGCTCGCGCTCTACAAGCTGAACCGGCTGCACCTGCACCTGACGGACGATCAGGGCTGGCGCCTCGCGATCCGCTCGCGACCGCGGCTCACGCGCATCGGCTCGTCGACCGCGGTCGGAGGCGGTCCGGGCGGCCACTTCACGCAGCGCGACTACCGGCGCCTCGTCGCGTACGCCGCCGAGCGGTTCGTCGAGGTCGTGCCGGAGATCGACATGCCGGGCCACGTGAACGCCGCGCTCTCCGCGTACGGCGAGCTGGCCTCCGACGGGGTCGCGCAGGCGCCGTACACGGGCATCGACGTCGGCTTCAGCTCGCTCTGCATCCGCAGGGAGGAGACGTACGCGTTCGTCGACGGCGTGCTCGGCGAGCTGGCGGCGCTGACGCCCGGCCCGTACCTCCACATCGGGGGTGACGAGCCGCTGTCGACCGACCCGGCCGACTACCGCTTCTTCGTCGAGCGCGTCCAGCGGATCGTGCGCACCCACGGCAAGCGGATGCTCGGCTGGGAGGAGATCGCGCGCGCTCCGATCCGTCGCACGACCCTCGTGCAGCACTGGCACGACCCGGAGCTCGCGCGCGCCGCGGTCGCGAAGGGGGCGAAGCTCGTCCTCTCGCCCGCGACGAAGACCTACCTGGACATGAAGTACACGCGTTCCTCGCACCTCGGGCTCACCTGGGCCGGGACGACGAGCGTTCGTGCCGCCTACGACTGGGAGCCGGCGAAGCTCGTGGACGGCGTGGGGGAGCGGGACGTCGCCGGCGTCGAGGCGCCGCTCTGGTCGGAGACGATCTCGACCCGCGCGGGGCTCGACCACCTCGTCTTCCCGCGGCTGCTGGGCGTCGCCGAGATCGGCTGGTCGTCGGCGGAAGGCCGCTCCTGGCGCGAGTACCGCCGGCGTCTCGCCGCGCAGGGCCCGCGCCTCGACGCCCTCGGTGTCGCCTTCCATGCCGACCCGTCGGTGTCGTGGCTCAGCGCCGGCCGGTGACCGAGCCCAGGCCGGTGTTCAACTCCGCGCCGGGGCACGAGCCCCAGTAGCCGCGACGGGCATCGCGCGCCTCGTCGACGGCGTCCAGCAGCTCCCGCGCGTGTACGCCGCGCTCGTTGCGGAAGAAGTACGGCGACGCCGCGCCCTCGCGGACGAGCGCCACGTTGACGTTCTCGCCGCCCACGACGACGTATCGGAGCAGGCGGCCATAGCGATCGGTCTGGTCGAGCCCGGGGTCGCGGACGAGCTTCGCCTGCGTTCCTGGGTGCAAATGGCGTTCCAGTGCCGTCTTCGCAGCACGGCCGTAGCAGTCGTCCGTGAGCTCGGGGGCGTCGATCTGAAGGAGGCGCACCTTCTCGCCGCTGCGAAGTGTCATCGTGTCTCCGTCGTTGACGCGCGCGACGACTCCGAGGTCGGAGTCGGTGAGGACAGCCGGCGGTCCGTCGTCCCGGCACCCGGTGAGGCCGGCCGCGAGCATCACGACCAGCGCGAGCAGGATCAGTCGCTCGGCACCCACACGAGCCGCGTCTCGAGCACGCGGACGTCCGTCGCCTCGAGCCGGATCGTGAGCGTGTCGACCTCGGCCGCGGTCGCCTGCCAGCGCTCGTCGATCTCGGCCACCTCGTCGAGGATCTCCTGCTCGAGCTCGGCGAGATCGTCCTTCGTCGCGTCGACCCTCTGCTCGGCGGTCTGCTTCCGCTCCGAGGTGCGGGCAGTCATGCCGCGTCGTGACGCCGCGCTGCCGACGGCGCTCGCCATCGAGCGTGCGCTGCGCCGCCCGCCGAAGAGCGCCCCGAGGACGGCTCCGGCGCCGGAGATGAGCTCGTTGGCCTGGCGCGTCCGCGTGTCGGTGTCGAGCTCCTCGACGCGGCGTTGCGCCTGCGCCAGCGCCTTGTCCAGCCGCTCGCGCTTCGCCTCGAGCCGGTCGCGGATCTTCGCCGCCTCGGCGTCGGCGCGCTCCTGAGCGGCCGCGTCGCAGCGCTTCGCGAAGTCGTCGGCCGGCTCGCCGGGCCGCGACACCAGCTTCAAGGCACGGTTCCGCTGCAGCTCGAGCGGGCGCCGCTCGACGAGGTGGCGCTGAATGTCCTTCGCCGTCTGCGTGAAGAACTTCGGCTCTGCGACCGGCGCCTGAGGGAGGACGAAGACCGCGCCGTCCGGCGGCGCGGTCGAGAAGTCGCGGTCGTCGTAGTCGACCTGCGACTCGCTCGCGAGGTCGAGGCCGCCGTCGAGCGGACCGTAGACGGCCTCGAACTCCTCCTGCTCGTCGACGTCCGCGGCACTGTCGTCGTAGCGGAGCGACACACGCGCCGCGAGGAAGGCGCGCAGCCGCGTCGAGCCGGCGACCGCGCCGACCGTCGAGCTCCACGCAGCGGCCGGGTCGACGTAGGACACCGCCGTCCCCGGGGCGACGGGCGGCGGGATCGGCGTCTCGTCGGCGGCGAGGTCGGGCGCCGGGGCCGGAGCGGCCGCGGCTGTCGGAGGCGGCTCTTCCAGCGTCGTCGGCGCAGCCGGCGACGCCGCCGGCTTCAGCCCGGCGAGCTGCTCCTTCGTCAGCGGCCCGCGCAGGTACGACATCGCCCACCTCGTCGTCAAGAGGCGCGGGGTCGACGACTTGGCGGAGACGAGGAGGAACTGCCGCTTCCCGAGCCCGCCGATCGCCTTGTCGAGCTCCGCGACGTCGGTCGTGCCGGCCGCGGAGCGGAGGCCCTCGAGCACCCGCGCCTTGTCGTTCTCCGTCTGCAGGCGGCCGACGAGCCACGTGCCGGCGTTGGACATCGCCTTGTAGTCGAGGTCGACCGGGTTCTGCGTCGAGAGGACGAGCCCGAGCCCGAACGCCCGGCCCTGCTTGAAGATCGTCAGGATCGGCTTCTTCGGCGGCGGCGCGGCGGAGGGCGGGACGTAGCCGAACACCTC
>DASSBI010000091.1:0-3853 GCA_035698965.1 Gaiella sp.
CCTGCCCGAGGGCGAGGAGCAGGCGCTCGAGCGACTCTGGGTGATCGTCCCGGGCGAGGCGGACGGCGTGCTCTACGCCGGCGGCGATCCCGGCCCGCTCTTCGAGAGCCGCGACGGCGGTCTCACCTGGTCGCTCAACCGTGGCCTCTGGGACCACCCCACGCGTCCCGACTGGAGCCCCGGGAACGGTGGCCTCTGCCTCCACACCATCGCGCCGTGGCACGGCGACCCGTCGCGCCTCCTCGTGGCGATCTCCTCCGTCGGCGTCTGGCTCTCGGACGACGGCGGCGAGACGTGGCGGCACTCGAACACCGGGATCGAGCCCGAGTACCTTCCCGAAGAGGCACGCGACAATCCGATCCAGCACTGCGTCCACGACGTCCGCCGCTCACCGGCGAACCCGGAGCGCCTCTTCATGCAGTTCCACGGCGGCGTCTACCGCTCGGACGACGCCGGGGAGAACTGGATCGACGTCGGCGATGGGCTTCCTTCGGATTTCGGCTTCCCCATCGTCGTCGACCCGTCCGACCCGGACAGCGCGTACGTCATCCCGCTGATCGGCGCGGAGGACCGGACGCCGCCCGAAGGGGCCGTCCGCGTGTGGGAGACGCGGGACGCGGGCGCGACGTGGACCCCGCGCGGCGACGGCCTCCCCGACCAGTCCTACCTCACGATCCTGCGGGAGGCGTTCGACAACGCCGGCGAGGGCGAGCGCATGGAGCTCTACTTCGGCGCGACCTCGGGTGAGGTGTTCGGCTCGGCCGACGCCGGCGCGAGTTGGCGGCAGGTCGCAGACCACCTGCCGCCGGTCTACTCGGTGCGGACGGCCTAGGGGACGGGCACCGCTAGGTGCCTGTCCCCGGCGACGCGTGGCCGTCAGTGCCGGCTTGCTGCTCCCGAAGCGCCACTGGGGTCAGGCACCCTCACGGGTGCCAGACCCGTACTAGCTGACCGTCGTCGGGATGCCGGTGATCTCGCCGTCGGCGATCTCGCGCTCGACCTTCTCGGTCGCCGCGACGTCGTCGGCGTTCGCCTTCGGGCTGAGCGTGCCGAGGCCGACGCCGTCCTGGTCGAGGCCGAAGACGGTGTTGCCGCCGCCCGTGAACGTCCCGTCCTGCAGCGCCTTGATCGTCAGGAAGACGGCGCTGTCGACGCCCTTGAGCGCGCTCGTGAGCACGTGCGTGCCGAGAAAGGACTGGTCGCCGTCGACGCCGATCGCCCAGACGCCCTTGTCCTTCGCCCCGGAGATCGCACCCAGCCCGCAGGCGCCCGCGACCTGGAAGACCACCTTCGACCCGGCCGCGATCTGGTTCAGCGCGAGCTCCTTGCATTTCGCCTGGTCCTCCCAGTCCTGGGAGTAGCCCCACTTCACCGTCGTCCCGGGAACCGCCGCCTCGGCGCCCGCGCGGTAGCCGGCGATGAAGCGGTCGACCGGCGGCTCCTTGAAGCCGCCGACGGCACTGATCGACTCGGCCCCGGCACGTTTCGCCTCGAGCGCACCGAGGTAGCCGACGAGGTAGCCGACCTGCTCCTCGCGGAAAAGCAGCCCCTGGACGTTCGCGGGCTTGCCTTTGAGGGACGACTGGTCGACGTCGACGATTGCGAACTTCGTGTCCGGGAAGCGCTTCGCCGTCGCGGCGATCGCGTCGCCCTGGGCGAACCCCACGCCGATGACCAGGTCGTAGCCCTGCCGTGCGAGCGTCGACATGTTGGGGATGTAGTCCGCGGCGCTATTCGCCTGGACGACCCGGCCCTCCACCCCGAGCACGCGTTGCGCGCGCTTCAGGCCCTTGTAGGCGAGCTCGTTGAATCCGTTGTCGTTGAGCTGCCCTGCGTCCGCGACGAGCGCGATCCTCAAGTCGGAGCTCGGTGCCGTTGTCGTCGTCTCGGTCTCGGTCGTCGTGCTGCTCGCCTCGTCGCTGCCGCCGCAGCCCGCGGCGAGTGCCGTGGCGACGAGGACGAGCGCCGCGCCGACGAGAAGGCGGTTGAACGGTCGTGTCATCGCTGTAGCTCCTGGTTTCCGCTAGTTTTTGACTATGAGTCGTAAACTGTCGGCCGAGTCTACCAGACCACGTCATGCGAGCCTCGCCGTCGTCCTCCAGGTACGCGAAGGGTCGCTGCAGGTCCTGCTCTGGGAACGCGGCCGCGACCCGTTCCGCGGCGCCTGGGCCCTCCCCGGTGGCCTGCTCGAGCCGGGCGAGACGCTCGAGGCCTCCATCCGGCGTCATCTCGCGGCGAAGGTCGACGTGCGCGAGGTGTCGCATCTGGAGCAGCTCGCGACCTACAGCGACCCTGCACGCGACCCGACCGCCTGGGAGCTCGCGACCGCGTACCTCGGCCTGGTGGAGCTCGGCGTCGACCCGCATGTCCCGACGGACACGCGGTGGCATCCGGTCGACGGCCTGCCGCGCACCGCCTTCGACCACGGCGGCATCGTGCTCGCCGGACGGGATCGGCTGCGCGGCAAGCTCTCGTACTCGAACGCGGGTTTCGCGCTCGCACCGCCGACGTTCACGCTCGCCGAGTTGCGCGAGGTGTACGTCGCGGCGCTCGGCCACGAGGTCTCCGCCACGAACCTCCGCCGCGTCCTCGAGCGTCGGGCCGTCATCGAGCCGACCGGCGAGCGCCGGCCCTCGGGCCGCGCCGGTGGGCGTCCGGCCGAGGTCTTCCGCTTCCGCGACGACCGGCTCGCGATCACCGACCCGTTCGCCGCGTTGCGGCCGCGCCGCTAGACGATGCGCGCGACGGCCCTGAGGGCGTCGCCGACGCGGAAGCCGAGTGAGACCGCGTCGCCGGTACGCGAGGCCGCGAGCTCCACGCGGTCGGCGAGGTCGATCGGGTCGCGGTAGTCGAGCTCCGCAACGAGTGACGCCGCGAGATCGACGCCCTCGCTGCGCGCGACGTCCTCGACCGCTTGCCAGTAGACGGCGTTGTTCAGGTGGCCGTGAAGATCGACGTCGGTCGAGCGCAGCGGCCAGGGAGAACGAGGAGCGCCGTCGGGCGGTGCCGGCAGCTCCAGCCGAGTGGAGACCGGGCGTCCGCCGGTCGCGTCGGCATAGATGCCGAACGACTCGATCCGCGCAGGTCGCTGATCCGGCCCGAGGTGGATCCAGACACTGTCGACCTCGACGCGGCCGCCGCGGTCGCCCTCGAGCGACCAGCGGCGGCCAGCGGCGATCGCCGCGAGCCCGCTGCACCACGTAACGAGGCCGACCTCTCGATCCTCGAGGAAGGGTGCTCGCACCTCGATCCGGATTCGGCGCACGAACCAGAGGTGCTCGGGCATTCCCCACCCGGTCTCCTGGACGTCGTCGATCGCGACGTCCTGCAGGAACCGCGCGACGGCGTCGAGCCGCAGCCGGCCGGTTCCGTCCATGTCCGCGAGCCGTACCCGACGCCGCGCAGCGAAGGTTCGCCCGACCGACGGTACGGGCAGGGCAGGATCGAGCATCAGCGCACCAGCCGCTCGAACAGATCGTCGAGGCACGCGGCCGGGTCCTCGCACAGGCCGGTATGCACCTCCGACGGCTGGACGACCGTGCTCGACGGGGAGACGAGCCAGTGAAAGCGCGCCGTCGTGTCGAGAGCGGCGATCGGGCCTGCAGCGGAATCGCCAGCGGCGACGCGCTCGATCGCGGCGAGGTGCCGGCGCACGGCTTCGAGGTCCAGCGCCGCCCCGAGCACCCGTGCCCCCTCCTCGTCGAGCCATGTCCGCGCGCCCACGAAGTCGAGCGGCCGGCAGAAGACGACGACCCCGACGTTGAGCCGCTCGCCGCGCTCGATGTCGGGCACGAGACGCAGGATCGCGTACGAGAACGGCTCAGCCACGGGCGGACTCTGCCTCCTCCACGAA
>DASSBI010000092.1:0-4842 GCA_035698965.1 Gaiella sp.
CCGCGCCCGCGGACCGGGCGGCAACCTGCTCGGCGGCATCTCGACCCGCCGGCTCGTCTCCTTCCCAGTCGACCTGCGGAGGTAGCCGGCACATGGTGGGCGTCCCGGCAGCGGGGCGCCCACCGTCATCCCTGCGGCGCAGGTTGGTTAGCCTCGCCGGGTGGACGTGCGCCGCATCCGGGCCGACGAGTGGCGCGTCTGGCGCGACGCGCGGCTCCGCATGTTGCGTGAGGAGTCGGCGTACTTCTCGACGCGTTACGAGGACGTCGTGCGAGAGCCCGAGACCGTGTGGCAGACCTGGACGGCGGAGGCCGCCGAGGGCGTCGACAAGGTGCTCTTCGTCGCCGAGGACGGCGGCGCGACGCTCGGCGTGGTCGGCGGCTTCCGGCGACTCGATCCGACCGAGGTGCAGCTCGTGTCGCTCTGGGTCGACCCCGCGGCGCGCGGGCGCGGTGTGGCACGGTCGCTGATCCAGGCGGTCGCGGCGTGGGCGCGCGATCGAGGCGCCATGAACGTCGTGCTCTTCGTGCAAGAGGCGAACGCGCCCGGCCGGGCGCTCTACCTCCGGGCAGGATTTCGCGCGACGGGGGCCCGGGAGCCGGTCGGCCCGGGTCGCCCCGGCTTCAAGCTCGTCGTGTCGGCGACAGTCGACGAGCTTCTCGCCGACGTCAGCTAGACGCCGTCGACGAGCGGATTCGCGCGGGCGCCGTAGTGGACGTAGCGCGCGCCGCCGGCGAGCTCGTAGAACGTCACCGCCGTCCAGGTCGTCTCGGCCGGGTCCTTCAGGGCGAACACGTCGTGCTCGACGGGGACGAGCCGGTACTCGTGCACCGTCTTGGGCACGAGCTCTGCCAGCGGGCCTGTCATGGTCGCCCGAAGAGTGAGCCCCCCGTCCTGCTCCATCACCTCGGTCGTGATCCCCGAGCGCTCGTAGCGGCCGACGTAGCGAGCCGGATCGAACTCGGGCGCCGACGCAGGCGGCTCGAGCGGCGGAGGCATCTCTACGCCGGCCGTCTCACGGAAGATCTCGCTCCAGAGCTCGTGGTAGAGGTCCCTCGCGGAGCCGCCGTTCGTCAGGAGCGACACCGCCATCCCCCGCGACGGCAGGACGGAGAGGAACGCCGACTGACCGATGGTGTTGCCGTCGTGGCCGATCAACCGCTGACCGTCCCAGCCGTAGCGGATCCAGCCGAGGCCCCACGAGTCCCCGAGCGTCCGCGTGTCGGGCAGGTCGGCGTGCTTCTCCGCCATCGATCCGGCGCTCGCGGCCGAGACCACCCGCGTGCCGTCCGGGGCGAGGCCGCCGCAGAGATGCATGCGGGCGAACGCGAGCAGGTCGCCGACGCGGGCGGTGATCAGGCCGACCGGACCCATCGAGCGCGCGAGCGTCCAGGTCGTCGTCGGCACCGGGTCTTCTCCCGGCTCGTGGACGTGCCCGACCGCAGTCCGGTGCAGCAACGCCTCCTCGGGCAGCGTCACCGTTCCCTGGAGGGCGAGCGGCTCGATCAGGCGCTCGCGAAGCGCCGTGTCCCACGTGAGGCCGGTGAGGTGCTCCACGATCCGGCCCGCGACGACGTAGCCGGCGTTGCAGTACGAGAACGTCGCGCCGAGCGGATGGTTCTGCACGACGTCCTTCATGCCCGCGACGTAGCGCTCGATGCATTCGTCGCCGCGGCCGGTGTCGGTGAACACGTCGCCGTCGATCCCGCTCGTGTGGGTGAGGAGATGACGCGTCGTGACCTGTTCGGAGACGAGAGGGTCGGCGACCCGGAAGCCGGGCAACACCTCCGCGACGGGGACGTCGAGGTCGAGCGCGCCCTCGTCGACGAGCTGCATGACGAGCGTCGCCGTCCAGACCTTCGTGATCGAGCCGATCTGGAAGAGCGACTCCGGCGTGACCTCCACGTCCGTCGCGGTACTGAGAACACCGGCCGCCGTCTCGGTGATCGTCCCCTCGTGGAGGAGCCCAAGGGTCGCGCCCGGCACCCGGTGTCGGCGCATCAGCTCCGTCAGCCGCCCCTGCCAGGCAACGGCGTCGATCGAACCGGTAGGTGGGGAACCGGAGACTGGCGTCGGCATCCGCAGTAGCGTACGCGGCGTGACCTCGAGCCCCTCCCCTTCCCTCCGCGCAGGTGTCGTCGGCACCGGGTTCGTCGGAGTCGTCCACGTCCATGCGTTGCGCCTGCTCGGCGTCGACGTCGCGGGGGTCGTCGGCTCGTCGCCCGAGCGGGCCGCCGCGAAGGGGCTCGCACCCGTCTACGACTCGCTCGAGGCGCTTCTTGCGGATCCCTCGGTCGCCGTCGTCCACCTGACCACGCCGAACCACCTCCATCACCCCCAGGTGAAGCAGGTGCTGGAGGCGGGCAAGCACGTCGTCTGCGAGAAACCGCTGGCGATGACCTCCGAGGAGTCGGGCGAGCTGCTCCGGCTGGCGGAGGCGAGCGGGCTCGTCCACAGCACCAACTTCAACCTCCGCTTCTTCCCGCTCGTCCTCGAGGCGCGAGCTCGGGTGGCGTCGGGCGGCGTCGGCGAGGTCTGGAACGTCCACGGCGGCTACCTCCAGGACTGGCTGCTCTACCCCACCGACTGGAACTGGCGGCTCGAGCCCGAGAAGGGCGGCGCGCTCCGCGCGATCGGCGACATCGGCTCGCACTGGATGGACATGGCGCAGTTCGTCAGCGGCCGGCGCATCGTGGAGGTCTGCGCCGACCTGCACACGACGATCCCCGTTCGCCGGCGCCCGGTCGGCGAGGTCGAGACGTTCGCGAGCGCCGACGACGTAGAGCGCGTGGACGCTCCCATGGCGACCGAAGACCTCGGCCACGTGCTCGTCCGCTTCGAGGGCGGCGCGCGCGGCGCGTTCAAGGTCTCGCAGGGGGCGGCGGGACGCAAGAACCACATTCATTTCGAAGTCGACGGGTCGGAGGCGGCACTTGCCTGGAACGCCGAGCGACACGAGGAGCTCTGGCTCGGGCATCGCGACGAGCCGAACGGCGTGCTGCAGCGGAACGGCGCGCTGATGCAGCCGACCGCCGCCGGCCACACCACACTCCCGGCCGGCCATCCCGAAGGCTGGGTCGACACCTTCCGCGAGCTCTATCGCAGCGTCTACGCCGCGGTTGCCGCGGGCTCGCCGCCGGCCGGGCCCGACTACCCGACGTTCGCCGACGGGCACCGCGCGAACGTCCTGGGAGACGCGATCGCCGTCTCCAATGCCGAGCGACGATGGGTGGAGGTCCCGACATGAAGCTTGGCCTGCTGACCGCCGCGTTTCCGCGCATGCGTCTGGAGCGCGTTGCTTCCTGGGCTTCGGACAACGGGTTCGAGATGCTCGAGGTCGCCTGCTGGCCCGCGGCGGGCGGCGAGCGTCGCCGCTATGCCGGGGTCTCGCACATCGACGTCGCGAGGCTCGACGTGGGCGAGGTGCGCGACGTTCTCGACCGGAACGGACTCGAGATCTCCTCGCTCGCGTACTACCCGAACAACCTCCATCCCGATCCGGGCGAGCGGCGCGACGCGAACACCCACGTGCGCAAGGTGATCGACGCGGCCGCGAAGCTCGGCGTACCGACGGTGGGCACGTTCGTCGGGCGCGACCAGACGAAGAACGTCCCGGACAACTTCCGCGAGTTCCGGAAGGTGTGGCCGCGGCTCGTCGCGTACGCCGAACGGAAAGGCGTGAACATCGCGATCGAGAACTGCCCGATGATCTTCAGCTGGGACGAGTGGCCCGGCGGCACGAACCTCGCCTCGACCCCCGTCGTCTGGGACGAGATGTTCACGATCGTCCCGTCGAAGCGCTTCGGCCTCAACCTCGACCCCTCCCATCTCGTCTGGCTCGGGATCGACCACGAGCGCGTCGTGCGCGACTACGCCTCGCGGATCCTGCACGTTCACGCGAAGGACATGGAGGTCGACCGCGAGGGGTTGTTCCGCAACGGCGTCGTGTCACTCGGCATGGGCTGGCAGATCCCGCGCCTCCCCGGCCTCGGCGAGGTGCGCTGGGATCGCTTCCTCTCGCAGCTCTACCGGGTGGGCTACGACGGCGTCGTCTCGGTCGAGCACGAGGACCGCGCCTTCGAGAAGACCGAGGACCTCGTCAAGCGCGGCTTCCTCATCGCGCGGGACACCCTTAGCCCTTACCTGCATTGATCCCGCGAGCAGCGGCGCTTGCCCAACACCGCGCCGGGGTACGAGAGAATCGAGCCAGTCCCCGACAGAGGAGGCACCGATGAGCGTCGCAAAGGTGATCGAGATCACCGCGTCGTCCCCGACGAGCTTCGCCGAGGCCGCGAAGGCCGGGATCGCCAAGGCATCGGAGACGGTCCACGGGATCAAGGGCGCATGGGTCTCGGAGGAGAGCCTCGTGGTCGAGAACGACCAGGTGACCGAGTTCCGCGTCACGATGCGCGTCAGCTTCATCCTGGACTGAGGGGTCGCTCGGGCCCATTGGCCTCGGTCGTGCGAACGCACGACCGAGGCTGCTACAAGTGACGAGTGACCGCGCCGCCGACGGACGAGAGGCTCGACCGCCCCGCGACGAGCGACACGACCGCACGCGCCCTGGTCGCCGCCATCCCGGACCCGATCTTCCGGATCGGCACCGACGGGATCTACCGCGGCTTCAAGGTCGACTCCGAGGAAGACCTGATGACGCCGGCGGACGAGGTGATCGGGCACAGCGTGCACGAGCGGCTCCCGCCCCACGTCGCCGAGGCGATCCTCGAGGCGGGCAGGCGGGCGGTGGCCGAGCAGGAGGTCCAGCAGATCGAGTACTCGATGGAGCTTCGCGCGGAGGAGCGCGACTACGAGGGCCGTGTCGTCGCCTGCGGGCCCGACGAG
>DASSBI010000093.1:0-3808 GCA_035698965.1 Gaiella sp.
GACAGGCCCCGACCCGGTGAAGGTGATCAGCGCGACGCGCTCGTCCTCGACGAGGACGTCGCCGATGTCGCCCGACGGGCCGACGAGCACGTTCAGCCAGCCGGGCGGGAGGCCGGCGTCGTGCTCGAGCTCCGCGAGGAACAACGCGGAGAGCGGCGTCTGCGACGCGGGCTTCAACACGACGGCGCAGCCGGCCGCGAGTGCCGGCGCGATCTTGTGCGCGACGAGGTTGAGCGGGAAGTTGAACGGGCTGATCGCGCCGACGACGCCGATCGGCAAGCGCATCGTGAACGCGAGCTTGCCCTCGCCGGCCTGCGAAGCGTCCATCGGGACCATCGCGCCCGCCAGCTTCCGCGCCTCGACGGCGGCCATCGTGTAGGTCGACATCGCGCGCGCGACCTCGACTCGCGCCGCCTTGAGCGGCTTGCCGGCTTCGGCCGCGATTTGGCGCGCGGCCTCGTCGGCGCGGCGCCCGAGCGCGCCCGCGACGCGGACGAGGATCTCCGCCCGCTTGTGTGCAGGGAGCGGATCGCGCATTGCGCGCTCGGCCGCGTCGATCGCGGTGCGCGTCTCCGCCGCGCCGGCCTTCGCCACCCGCGCGACGAGCGATCCGTCGTAGGGTGACGCGACGTCGATCCAGTCGCCGGTGTCGATCCACGCGCCGTCGAGGAGGAGCTTCCGTTCGGTCGCCGTGGTGGCCATTTGCCCACTCTACGCCTCGGGTGCTGGTACGTTCACGACATGACCGACGCGCTCATCGTCGATGCCCTTCGCACGCCGATCGGGCGGCGAAACGGCGCCCTTGCAGGCGTCCGCGCCGAGGAGCTCGCCGCGCAGACGCTGAACGGCCTCGTCGGCCGGCTGGACCTCGACCCCGGGGAGATCGAGGACGTCCAGATGGGCTGCGTCAGCCAGGTCGGCGAGCAGGCCCTGAACGTCGGGCGCATGTCGTTGCTCGTCGCCGGATGGCCCGAGACGGTGTGCGGCACGACGGTCGACCGCCAGTGCGGCTCGTCGATGCAGACCGCGTTCAACGCCGCCGCCGCGGTGCAGGCTGGGCATCTCGACGTCGTCGTCGCCTCGGGCGTCGAGTCGATGTCGCGGGTGCCGATGGGATCGAACCTCACGGCGAACGGCTTCGAAGGCTTTTCGCCGAAGCTCTACGAGCACTGGGAGGTCGTCCCGCAGGGCATCTCCGCCGAGGTGATCGCCGACGAATGGGACCTCTCGCGCGAGGCGCTCGACGAGTACTCGTACGAGTCGCACCGCCGCGCGATCGCGGCAATCGACCAGGGCCGCTTCGAGCGCGAGATCATTCCGGTCGAGGTCGGCGCGGGCGGTGCCGCCGTGCTCGTCGCGACGGACGAGAACCCTCGGCGCGACACGTCGCTCGAGAAGCTCGCGGGGCTGAAGCCGGCGTTCAAGGACGGCGGCAAGATCACCGCGGGCAACTCGAGCGCGATCGTCGACGGCGCCGCCGCGATGCTCGTCACGAGCGAGGCCGCTGCCTCGCGTCTCGGGCTCGAGCCGCGCGCGCGATTCGTCTCGTTCGGCCTCGCGGGCGTCGACCCCTACCGGATGTTGCACGGCAACCCGATTGCCTGCGAGCGGGCACTCCGCAAGGCGGGCCTCACGTGGGACGACATCGCCGTGATCGAGGTCAACGAGGCATTCGCCTCCGTCGTGCTCCAGTTCCTGAAGGACACCGGCCTTCACGAGCGCTGGGAAGCGGGTGACGTGAATCCGAACGGCAGCGGCATCTCGCTGGGCCATCCGCTCGGCGCCACAGGAGCCCGGATCACGGCCACGCTCGTCTCGGAGCTCGACCGCCGCGAGGCGCGCTACGGCGTCGCGTCGATGTGCATCGGCCAGGGCCAGGCGATAGCGGCCGTCGTCGAGCGCCTCTGAGCGCGCCCGGCCTCTGCCGGTCTCGGGGATCGTCGGCCGGGAGCGCGAGCTCGCCGCCCTCCGTGTCTTCCTGCGCGGCGACGAAACCCCGCCGCACCGATCAACCATCTAGGGCTCGACGAGCTCGCGCTCGACGTCGGCGGCGACCTCACGCGCGATCTCGATGAACGCGCGCGCGGCAGGGGAGCGGTGGCGGTCGCGGTGCCAGACGACGGCGACCACACGGCGTGGCACCTTCGGCACCAGCCGGATCGCCTTGACGCGGTCGTCGCCCGGTGCAATCGCGAGCAGAGGGGTGAGGGCGACGCCGAAGCCCGCGGCGACGAGGCCCTGGATCGTGCCGTTGTCGTCGGAGCGGAAGCCGTAGTCGACGTCGTAGCCGCGCACGCCGAGCTCGTTCTCGACGACGAGGCCGCTCGCGCACGCGTTCGACCCGATCAGGACGTGGTCGCCGAGGTCGTCGAGCGAGGCCGACGCGCGCTCGGCGAGCGGGCTGTCGGCCGGGACGAGCAGGACGTACGGATCGCTCATCAGGTCGAGCGCCTCGAAGGGGCCGTCGGGCAGCGGCGGGCTGCCGAAGGCGAGGTCGACGCTGCCCGACTCGATCGCTGCATAGAGCTCCGGGTCGGTCGTCGGCTCCGAGAGGCCGAGCTCGATGCCGGGCCAGTCGGCGAGGAAGCGGCGCATGACGCCCGGCAGCACCCGCGCCCCGACCGACTGGTACGTCGCGACCCGCAGCGTGCCCGTCTCGCCCGCACGGAGCGCGGCGATGTCGGCGCGTGCTGCGTCGAGGCGCGCGACGATTGCCTCGGCGTGCCGGAGGAGCAGCTCTCCGGCCTCGGTGAGCGAGACGGCCCGCGGACCGCCCGGCCGCTCGACGAGGGTCTCACCGACGATCTTCTCGAGCGTCGCGATCTGCTGGCTGACGGCCGACTGCGTGTATCCGAGCCGATCCGCAGCGCGTCCGAACGACCCCTCGCGCGCGACTGCATCGAGCGCCGCGAAGTGCCGAACCTCGACCCCGAGCCAATGATCAGGTTGAGTGATCGTACCCATGAATACCTCGACTTGACCTAATAGTACCTGCAAGGCACCCTACAGCCATGGAACTGGCAATCGTCATCTTCCTCCTCGTCGTCGGGCCGCTGGCGCTCCTCTACGGGCGCGACTCGCGGATCGACGACGTCGAGCGCCGCCGCGACTACCAGGGCTGAGCCCGCATCGGTGTAGGCTCCTCGGCCGTGGCGGCGGTGGAGCGCATCGGGGTGGTCGGGCTCGGCGCGATGGGCGCCGGCATCGCGCAGGTCGCGATCGAGGCCGGCTTCGAGGTCGTCGGGCGCGAGGTCACCGCGGAGCTCGGGGAGGCGGCGGCCGCGCGCATCGGCCACTTCCTCGGTCGGAAGGTCGAGAAGGGCCAGCGCACGCAGGACGAGCGCGACGCGGCCGTGGCTCGGCTCGCAACGACGACCGAGCTCTCGGAGCTCGCGGAGTGCGATCTCGTGATCGAGGCAATCGTGGAGGAGCTGGACGCGAAGCGGGCGCTCTTCGCGGAGCTCGAGCGGATCTGCCGCCCCGACGCCGTTCTCGCGACAAACACGTCCGCGCTCTCGGTCACCGAGATCGCGGCGGCGACGGCGACGCCGGAACGTGTCGTGGGGATGCACTTCTTCAACCCGGCGCCCCTGATGCCCCTCGTCGAGGTCGTCCGCGCCCAGCTCTCCTCCGACGAGGCCGTCGCGGCGGCGCTGGCGGTCGTCGGGCGGCTCGGCAAGGTTGCGGTTCCGTGTCACGACACGCCCGGTTTCGTCGTCAACCGCGTGTTGATCCCCCTGCTCAACGACTGCGTGCGCGTCCTCGACGAGGCGCGGGTGACGCCGGAGTCCCTCGACGCGGCGATGAC
>DASSBI010000094.1:0-4914 GCA_035698965.1 Gaiella sp.
ACGAGCGAGAGGAGCGCGCCCGTGCCGGTGCCGCCGACCTCCTCGCCGAAGAAGAGCCCGAAGATCCCCTGGTCGCGGTAGAGCTCCACGATGTCCCAGGGAAACTCGTGCGACGCGTCGATCTCCGCCGCACGCGGCGCGATCCGCTCTCGTGCGAGGGTGCGTACGAGCTCGCGCAGCTCGCGCTGCTCCTCGCTCAGGACGTCCCAGGGCACGTGGGAAAGTCTAGAGCGGCTTACGCCGAATGGAGCATCTCCGCCGGAACGAACTTGCTCACCTCGACGATCTCGTCCGCAGGCACGTTCGCGCGCCGCGCCGCCTCCATGATCGCGTCGGGCGACGGCGCCTCGTAGAGGCAGTAGGTGCGCAGCTTGTCGGCGGTGATGAACGAGAAGAGCCAGCTCACGCCTTCGTCCGCGTTGACCGCGTCGATCGCCCGGACGTCGTCCGCGCTCAGGTCGAGCTGATCCGCGAACTTGCGCTCGATGACGTAGAGAGGCATTGGCCCATGGTACTCGCGCGGGTCACTCGGGGACGAGCCCGCGCCGGAGCGCGTACGCGGCCGCCTCGGTGCGGTTCGCGCAGCGGGTCTTGCGGAGGATCGAGCGGATGTGGTTCGCGGCGGTGTGCTCGCTGATGTGGAGCACGCGGCCGATCTCGCGGTTCGAGCGACCCCGTGCGAGCTCGACGAGAATCTCGACCTCGCGTCCGCTGAGGCCGTCGGGCAGCGTCTGCGCAGGCTCCACGTCGGCGCCGAGCTCGGAGGCACGGCGGGCGAGCCCGGGAAGGCCGATCGTCTGCGCGAGCCCGAGCGCGAGACCAAGCTGTCCCTGCGCATGCGAGCGGTCGTCGCCGGCGTTCCGGGCGAGGAGCATGCGCGCGTAGTCGTAGGCGGTGTGGGCGAGCCATGTCCGCGCGCCGAGCCGGGTGTTGAGCGCGAGCGCGGCGTGGAAGTGGTCCTCCGCGCGCTCCCAGTCGCCGAGCACGGCCGCGGTCGTTCCCAGGAAGCGGTCCATCGCGCCGTAGCAGGCGACGAGGTGGCCGATCATCACGTTGGAGCCGGAGTACGCCGCAAGCTCCGGGTACAGGGCTTCGGCCGTTTCCTCGTCGCCGAGCGCGGCACACGCATCGGCGAGGTAGACGAGCGCGGCGAGCCAGAGCGACGGCCGCAGCGCGCCGAGGCCGTCGTCGAGGATCCGCCGTACCTCGCGACGCGCCTCGTCGAGCATGCCGAGCTCGGCGTACAGTGCGGCGAGGCCCGGCCCCCAGGCTCCCTCGCGAGCGTCCGTGTCCAGGAGGCGAACGACCGGGGCGAGCTCGGCGAGCCGTCCTTGCTCGCGCCGGAGGCCGAACATCTGGATCGCATACGTCCCGGACGCGTCGCGGCCGGTGAGCAGACGGCCCCACTCCTGGGAGCGGGCGGCCGAGAGCTCGGACGCATCGAGCTCGCCGTCGCAGAGAGCGAGCGCCGCCGCGTAGTGCTCGGCGACGTGGTGGAGGAACGGCTGGCTCAGCCGCCGCGCAGCGCCCGACACGAGGCCGACCGTCTCCCTGGCCGCGTCGTGGTCGCACAGGACGACGTACGACGGTACGAGCCACGAGAGGGCCTCTCCCTCGATCTCGACGTCGTCCAGCTCGCGTCCGAGGTCGCGCGCCTCGAGCAGCATCCGATTGACCTCTTCGTTCGTCGAGCTGCCGCGCGCCCAGTACGCCGTCGCGAGCGTCGTCGCGAGCGTGCGCGGGTCCCCGCGACGGCGCGAGATCGCGATCGACTCGTCGCGCACGAACGCCGCGCGGCTCGAATCCCCCCGCAGATCGAGAGCGCGCGCCAGACCGCTCAGGACGAGCGCCCGCGACTCGGAATCGTCCTCTCCGAGTGCGGCGGCTGCCTCCTCGAGGAGCTCGACGGCCTCCGAGTCGTGGATCGAGGGACGCCAGGCCGACTGCTCGAAGCCGATTGCCGCGCGGGCGAGCGCCTCACGATCGCCGAGCGAGCGCGCGAGCTCCGTCGCCCGCCGGAAGGCCTCGAGCGCGGCGTCGGCATGACCGGCGCGGTTGCACGCGTCGCCAAGCCGCAGCATCACGTCGACCCGCTCGGCCGGCTCGCGGACGCCGAGGTCGAGCGCAACCTGGAACCGCGTCTCGGCCTCTCCGAAGGCGAGCGCGCCGGCCGCCGAGTCTGCGGCGAGCAGGTTGTAGTCGATCGCCCGCTCGACTCCGCCGACCGGAGCCGCAGCGGCGTAGTGGTACGCGAGCGCAGCCAGCGCCCCGCGGCTGTCGCCGTGTGGGCGACGGGCCTCGAGCGCTTCCGCGACGAGCAGGTGGATCTCCGCCTCCCGCGCCGCCGAGAGCCTGTCGATCACGGCTCGCCGGACGAGCTCGTGCGCGAAGCGATAGGCAAGGCGCCGCCCCGGCTCCTCGACCAGGAGGCCGTTCCGTACCGCCTCGTCGACGGCGTCGAGCAGCACGGCGCCCGGCACGACCTCCGTGTGCCGGACCGTGTCCAGCTCGAAGTCCGCGCCGGCGACCGCCGCGAGCGCGAGCACCTCGTTCGCCTCGGTGGAGAGACGCGTCAGCCGTTGGTTGACGACCTCGCGCACGGTCGTCGGCGTGCCGAGGTCGGCAGCCGGCCGGGTCAGGTGCGCACCGCCGGGACCGACGTCGACGAGGCGCGCTTCGAGCAGCTCCCGCCAGAGCTCCGTGACGAGGAACGCATTGCCGCCGGTGAGCTCGAGGATCGCGGCGGTGAGGTCGGGTGCCGGCTCGGCCCCCGCGGTGAGGCGGACGAACTCCGCGACGTCCATCTCGGAGAGCCCCGTGAGCCGAATCCTGACGACGCCCTCCGTCCGGTAGACGTCGACGAGCGCCGAGGCGAGCTCTGCCGGGACATCGGCCTCGTCGTCTCGGAAGGTCGCGAGGATCAGCATGCGCGCTGCGGCGCCCGAGCGGACGACGTGCCGCAGGAGCCCGAGCGTCGCCGCGTCAGCCCAGTGGACGTCCTCCAGCACGACGAGCAGCGGCCGCTCGGAGCTGACGCCGACGAGCAGGTCGGTGACAGCCGTATGGAGCCGGTGGCGCTCAGCGTCCACGTCGGCCGGCGGCGGCTGGGGTAGGTCGCCGATGCGTGTTGCGAGCCCCGGCAGGAGGCGCGTCAGCTCGCCGCCACCCTGGACGAGGTGAGGGCGCAGCGCGTCGGGATCGGTGTGCCGCACGAGGTGCTCGAGCGCCGCGGCGAACGGCCCGTAGGGCGTGCCGACGACGGCATCGCAGTCGCCGTAGAGCACGGTCGCGCCCTCGGCTGCCACCTCCGCCGCGAGCTCGCGCACGAGCCTGCTCTTGCCCGAGCCAGGCTCCCCGGCGAGAAACGCCGCGCGCCGCCCCTCCCCGGCCGATCGGGGCAGGAGGGCCTGCAGCGTCGCGAGCTCGCGCGCGCGGCCTGCGAACGCGAACGTCGGTGTCAGACGCAGCGGGCCGGGAAGGGGAATTGCAGTGTCCGGGCCCATCGATGATCAGATCTGATCATTGCGCACGGAGGGGACGCGGGAAAGTCGATCAGCCCCGGTCATGACAGACGCGCGCGTCCCTCCTACCCTCGTCGAGACCTGATTTCGAGGACGAGGAGGATCCATGAGCACGACCGTCTCCCCGCTGGAGAGCGCCCGCACCGAGCTTGCGTCGTTCGGCGACCGGCTCGTCGGCCCGGACGATGCCCGCTACGACGAGGCGCGCACCCTGTTCAACGCGATGATCGACAAGCGGCCCGCGCTGATCGCCTTCTGCACGAGCGCCGACGACGTTGCGGCCGCGATCCGCTTCGCCCGCGAGCAAGACCTGACGATCGCCGTGCGGGGCGGCGGGCACAACGGCGGCGGCCTCGCGAGCGTCGACGACGGCGTCGTCATCGACCTGTCTCCGCTCAAGGAGGTCTCGGTCGACCCTGCGGCGCGTACGGTGCGTGTCGGCGGCGGCTGCGTCTGGGGCGAGGTCGACGCCGCGACCGGCCCGCACAACCTTGCGGTGCCGACGGGGATCATCTCCTCGACCGGCGTCGCCGGGCTGACGCTCGGCGGAGGCCACGGCTACCTCTCGCGGCGGCACGGGCTCACCGTCGACAACCTCCTCTCCGCGCAGCTGGTGCTCGCCGACGGCTCACAGGTGACCGCGAGTGCCGACGAGTACCCCGACCTCTTCTGGGCGATCCGCGGCGGCGGGGGCAACTTCGGCGTCGCGACGGAGTTCACATTCCGCGCGCATCCGCTCGAGACGGTCGTCGGCGGGCCGACGTTCTGGGCGATCGAGGACGCCGAGGAGCTCCTCGCCGCCTACCGCGAGTGGCTGCCCGCCGCGCCGCGCAACGTGATGGGGTTCTTCAACTTCCACACGATCCCGCCCGTGAAAGAGGCGTTTCCCGAGGAGCTCCATCTGCGGAAGGTCTGCGGCGTCGTCTGGTGCATCGACGCCTCGGACGAGGAGGCGGAAGCTGCGATGGCGCCGTTGCTGTCCGTCGCCGAGCCCCTGCTGCACGGGGTCGGCAGGATGCCGATCGCGGCGCTCAACTCCGCGTTCGACGGTCTCTACGGGCCGGGCGACCAGTGGTACTGGCGCGGCGCGTTCCTGCGCGAGATCCCGGACGAGGCGATCGGCGTGAACCGCGAGTGGAACGAGCGGATGCCGGGGTTCAAGGCCGGGACGCACTTCTACCCGGTCGACGGGGCGGTCAACGACGTGGCGCCCGAGGACACGGCGTTCGGCTACCGCGACGCGACGTGGTCGCAGGTCTTCATCGGCTGCGACCCGGATCCGGGGAACGCCTCGGCCGTCCGCGAGTGGACGATCGGCTACCACCAGGCGATCGTCCCGTTCTCGGCGGGAGCGTCGTACGTCAACTTCATGATGGACGACGAGGGCCAGGCC
>DASSBI010000095.1:0-4745 GCA_035698965.1 Gaiella sp.
TGCAGATCTCTCCGGCCGGGATCTCGAGCGTGAGGTCGTCCACGGCGGGCGCCGCCCGGCCCGGGTAGCGCTTCGTCACGTGGTCGAAGACGATGCGGGCGGCGGCGTCGGCCACCCGTGAAGCCTACGCTGCGCCGCCTCGGGCGCTGCCGCGCGCCGCGCCGGCGATCGTCGCCGCCACGACCGCCCCGGCCGCGATGAGCACGATCGTCCCGCCGGGCGGCAGATCGGCGTAGTAGGCGACGGTGAGCCCGGCGAGGACCGAGCCGAGGCCGATCGCCGCCGCGAGGCACATCGTCGAGCGCAGGCTCCACGCGACCCGTTGCGCGGCGATGACGGGCAGCACCATCAGCGCGGCGATGAGGAGGATCCCCACGATCCGCATCGAGATTCCGACGGTGAGCGCGGCGAGGACGGCCACGAGGGTGTTGAGCCATGCGACCGGGGCGCCCGCGACGCGGCTTCCCTCCTCGTCGAGCACGACCGCGACGAGGCCCCGGTAGAGGAGCGCGATCGCGGCCAGGGAGACGCTGCCGAGCGCCAGGACGACCAAGAGGTCGCTGCGGGTCACGGTGAGGATCGAGCCGAAGAGGAACTGGAAGAGCCCGACGTCGAAGCGGTTTGCGCTCGAGATCAGGACGATGCCCAGCGCGATCCCGGTGTAGAAGACGAGCGCGAGCGCCTGGTCGCCGGCCGTCCCGCCGCGCGAGCGGAGCCATTCGATCGCAAACGCGCCGACGACGGCAAAGCACAGGGCGGTCAGCACGGGAGAGATGCCGAGGAGGTAGCCGGCGGCGACACCGGCAAAGGCGACGTGGCCGAGCCCGTCACCCACGAGCGACTGCTGCCGCTCCACGAGGAAGAATCCGACCGCAGGCGCGAGGACGCCGACAACGATGCCGACGGCGAACGCGAGCCGCATGAACTCGAGGTCGAGCATCAATGCGCGTGGGAGGGGTCGTGCCAGACGGCCGGCAGGTCCGCCGGCGCCCCGTCGAACACGATCCGGCCGCGAACGAGGAGGAGGCGCGAGACGACGTGCTCCACGGCGCCGAACTCGTGTGAGACGTAGAGGATCGTCACCGCCAGCTCCGTCCGGAGCTCGGCGAGGAGAGCGGCGAGCGACTCCTGCGACTCGGCGTCCACCCCGGTCGTCGGCTCGTCGAGCGCGAGCAGCGAAGGCTCCGCTGCGAGCGCCCGCGCGATGAACGCCCGCTGCTGCATGCCGCCCGACAGCGTCCGGAGCGGCGCGCCGGCCCGGTCGGCGAGCCCGACTCGCTCGATGGTGCGCGCCACGACGGCTCGGTCCTCGGCGCGGAGCGGCCCGAACGGGCCTCGTACGGAGAGACGCCCCGCCTCGACGACCTCGCGCACGGTGACGGGTGTCGCGGAGGCGAGCTGGGCCCGCTGCGAGACGTACCCCACCCGCGGCGCGCCCCGCGACTGCGGAACCCCTCCGAACAGCCGCACGCGCCCCGCGGTGGGCCGCTCCAGGCCGAGGACGAGCCGGAGCAGCGTCGTCTTCCCCCCTCCGTTCGGCCCGGCGATGCCGAGAAACGCCCCGCGCTCCACCTCGAGCGACACGTCCTCGAGCACACACGGCCCGCCGCGATACGCGAACGAGACGCCGTCGAGCACGACGGCCGGCACGTCGGCGGTTACCGGCATCCGAGCGCCGTCCGCAGAACGCTCAGGTTCTTCTCCATGACGCCGAAGTAGTCCTCGCCCGCGTCTGTCTCGGCCTCCGTGAGGCCCTCGAGCGGGTCGAGCACGGCGGTCGCGACGCCGGCCTCGCGCGCGACGGCGTCTGCGAGGGCCGGCGAGGCGAGCGGCTCTGAGAAGACGGTGGTCGCACCGGTCGTCCGCACCTCGTCGACCAGTCGTTCGACCTCCCGCGGGCCGGGCTCGGCCTCCGGCTGCAGACCCACCAGCGGCACCTGCACGAGGCCGTAGCGGGCGGCGAGGTACCCGAAGGCCGCATGGCTCGTGACGATCTCGTCCCGGGCGCAGCGCGCGAGGCCACGGCGGTACTGGCCGTCCAGCGCATGGAGCCGCGTGACGAGGTCGTCGGCCGCCGCCGGTGTCCCCAGCGCCAACGCGATCTCCCGCGCGATCCGCGCGAACCGGACGGGATCCAGCCATACGTGCGGGTCGTCGCCGGTCGCCCCGGCGTGGGCGAGCACGTCGAGCGACGGCCGGCTGCGGCCCTGCACGGCCTGCTGCACGGCAGGCTGGAACCCGTTGCCGGCATAGACGGCGAGGGCGGCGTCCCGCACCCGCCGGACGTCGCGGGGCGAGAGCTCGAGGTCGTGGGGCTCGGCGCCCGGCGGCGTGAGGTTCACCACGTCCGCATCCGGGCCGGCGACCTGCGTGGCCGCAAAAGCAAGTGGGTAGAAGGCGGCGACGATCGCGTCATCGCTCACGCTGCCACCGCAGCCCGCGAGCGCGGGCATCGTCGCAGCGAGGACGCACAAGAGAACGAGTCTCGAAACCACCCGCGCGCGAGCGTACCAGACGATGAGAATCGCTATCGTTTAGATATGAGCAGCTGGAGTCTCAGGGCGCTCGACGGGCTCCGCGCGGCGGGTCTCCGTCGCGGCGGCGCGCGGCGCGCCGTCGTCGAGTATCTCGACGACCAGGACTGCTGCCGGTCGGCCCAGGAGATCCACGACGGGATCGCTGCCGACGGGGGCGCCGTCGGCGTCGCGAGCGTCTACCGGGCGCTCGACACGCTCGCCGAGCTTCGCCTCGTCCAGCGCGTGGACGCGGGAGACGGGATCGCGCGGTTCGAGCCGGCGCGAACCGACGATCACCATCACCACCACCTCGTCTGCGACGACTGCGGAAAGGTCGAGCCGTTCAGCGATGCACCGCTCGAGCGGGCGCTCGAGCGGGCCGCCGGGAAGCTCGGCTACGCACTCGAGCAGCACGACGTCGTGCTGCGGGGCGCCTGCGAGGACTGCCGGGGTCTGTAGGGGTCTGTGGGAGTCTGTGGGGGTCTCGCACCGTCGGATGCTGACCCAGCGAGCGTCGCTGGGGTCAGTCCCCTTCTGGGACAGATCCCGGCGGTGCGCTCGCCGCGTGCGCGAGCGCGACCGCGGCGCGCCGCTCGGCGGTCAGCTCGCGGATGACGATCTGCGCCGACGCGGTGAGCGGCACCGCGATGAGTGCGCCCACGACCCCGAGCAGCGCGGCACCGACGATCACGCTCGCGATCACGAAGAAGCCCGAGATGTCCGCGGCTCGCCCCTGGATCGTCGGCTGGAGCACGTAGTTCTCGACCTGCTGGTAGCCGATGCAGACGGCCAGCATGATCAGCGCCTGCGGGATGCCTTGCGTCAAGGCGACGAGCGAGAGGATGACCGCGGCGAGCGTCGCGCCGACCTGCGGGATCAGGCCGAGGAGCCCCGCGATGATCCCGAGCGCCAGTGCGAACGGCACGCCCAGGATCCACGCGGCCGTGCCCTGCACGGTTCCCGCGATCGTCGCGATCGCGACGGCGCCGAGCGCGTAGCGTCCGATCGTCCGGGTGATCCGCTCCTCCAACATGGCTGTCCGCGACGACTCACGCGGGTACAGCACGCTGTGCAGCGACCGCGAGAGGTTCGGCAGGTCGATCACGAGGAACAGCGTCATGAAAGTGATCGACAGGGCGCCGAGCCCGAAGCCGAAGACCCGTCCCCCGACCTCGAACGCGTCATCCACCTTCGACGGGAGGCTCGCCGCGAGCGTCTCTGCCCGCCGCTGGAGCTGGTCGCCGAGATCGGTGCGCTGGTCGATCTGCTGGAAGAGGTCGGAGGCGCGGATCCGCTCGACGATGGTCGGCAGGTCCTCCACGAGATTGCGTAACGCACCCACGAACGGGCTGATCAGGAGGTACGAGAGGGTGCCGAGGAAGCCCATCACCCCGAGCACGACGACCATTGCGGCGTTGCCGCGACGCATCTTCGCCCGCTCCTCGAGCCAGTTGACGGGCGTCTGCAGGACGATCGCGAGGAACAGCGCGATGAACACCCAGAGGACGGCCTGCCGCGCGGCGAGGAACGCCCAGACGAAGGCGGCCACGGCGAGGACCGTGAACATCGTCCGCGCGGAGACCGTGATCTCGACGCGCTTCGGCGGCGGCTCCGGCACGCTCGACACGGTGCGAGTCTAAGAAGCGCGTCGGCGGGCGCCCGCCGGCGGCGCCGCTGCGTCAGCCGGCGGTCGGAGCAGCCCGCGTGATGCGGATGTCGCCCGAGACCGACCGGGCCCGGAGCTCCACCTGGACCCCGCCCTCGCCCTCGCCTTCGTCGCCTCCGACGTCGAGGTCGGATGTGACGGAACCGGAGACCGACTGGGCGTCGATCCAGAGGGCGAGGCCACGGCGGGCGGCGACGTGAAGGTCACCCGACACCGAGTTGAGTCGCGCGCCGGCCGCGACGGCGTCGAGCTCGACGTCGCCCGAGACCGACGCCACCGACGCGAGGCCCTGCGTCTCGCCCAGCCGGGCGTCGCCGGACACGGTGTTGACCGATGCCGCGCCGACGACAGCGTGGACTGACACGTCGCCCGAGGCCGACTTGACGTTCAACGACCCCGCGACCGTCCCCGCGTCCAGATCGCCGCTCGCCGTCGTGAAAGACAGCTCGCCGACGTCGCCCACGCGGACGTCGCCGGACGCAGAGCGCACGCCCACGGCGCCGAGGCGTCCGTTCCCGTCGAGGTCGGCGCTGTGGGTCGTGAGCTCGAGGTCGGCGTCCTGT
>DASSBI010000096.1:0-5864 GCA_035698965.1 Gaiella sp.
GACGCAACGAGGTTCCCGTAGAGATAGGTGTGGTAGTAGACCGGCGCGCAGGCGACGTGGATCTTCGCGGCCCAGTCGGGCGCGGTGCGGCCGTCCGGCGGCGTCAGAAGCTGGTAGCGGGACACGAGCCCCCACCAGACCACATCGAGGTCGGCCTCGGGGTCGGCGTAGAGCGCGCGCTCGAAGTTCGTCATCACGAGCACCCAGCGCGTGAAGACGAGAAGCTCCGCGGCCTGCGCCGCGCGAAGTCCCGTCTCGAGCCGCTCGACGTCCGCCGAATCGAGCCCGGCCACCTCGCGCAGCCACTCGGCGTCCTGCGCGAGACGACCCATCAGGATCGCGATGCCCTCGGTGACGGTGAGATGGCAGTCGCGCAAGAGCCACGGCAGCCCCTCGTCGAACCCGATGTCGTACGCGCCGTGCCCGAGCTCATGGAGCATCGTGTCGGCCCAGTAGCGGTCGTCGGCGACGTTCGCGAGCACGCGGACGTCTCCCTCGCGGTCGACGTCGATGCAGAACGCGTGCTGGCACTTGCCGTCGCGCGGGAAGAGGTCGCTGCGATCGAGGATCGCGTTCGTGTCGACGCCGAGGCCGTCGTACGTCGCGCGGGCGAGCGCGACGACGTCCTTGCCCGCGAACACATCCTTGAGGTCGACCCCACCGGCTGCCGGAACCTCCTGGAAGAACGGGTCCTCGTAGTGCCACGGGCGCAGCTCGCCGACCGCGCAGCCGAACCGCTCCGCGAGCCGTGCGTCGGTCGCCGCCTTCCAGCCGGCGAACGCGTCGGCGGTCAGCCGGTCGCACTCGTCGAGCGTCTCGAAGAGCCGCGTCTCGTCCATCTCCGAGGTGTCGACGGCCAGTGCGAACCAGTCGCGGTAGCCGAGCGAACGAGCCGCCTCGTTGCGGAGCCGCGCGAGCTCCCGCACGTCCTCCGCCACCGCGGCGCCCACGGTCTTCGACGCCTCCCACGCCTCGCGCCGCTGTGCGACGTCGTTGCTGGAACGCAGGATCCGCTTGATCTCGTTGTCGTCGACCGGCCTGCCGGAGACCTCGCCGCGATGTTGTGCGAAGCGGGACTCGACCGACGCCTCGAGCTCGACGATACGGTGCCTGAGCGACTCGGGGACCTGCTGCGGCACGAGGCTCGCGTGGAGCAGGTCGAGCTGGCGGCGAACGAGCGGCTCGGCGCCGTTTGCCCGGGCCGCCTCGATGTTGCCGAAGAGGTCGGCGTCGGCAAGCGCGTCGGAGAGCGCGAGCTCGGCCGCGACGCGACGCTGCTCGTTCTCCTCGGTCGCCGAGACGTTCGCGTCCCACCACGACAGCGACGCTGCCTTGTACAGAGGGCGCAGCCGCTCGACGGCCCGCTCGACGACGGCTTCCGGTTCGCTCACGGCGCCCGGAGAGTACCCGACGAGAGGCGCCGAGAAACTACGATCGCTCTTCGTGGGCACCGATGCGCACCGCGCCGCCGCCGCCGAGCTCGGCCCGATCGCCGTTGGCGTGATCACGGTGAGCGACAGCCGCACGCCGGACGACGACACGAACGGGCGCTGGCTGCACGAACAGATCCCCGCGGCCGGCGCGGTCGTCTCCGGCTATCGCGTGGTGCGGGACGAGCCGGACGAGGTGCGCGCCGCCGTCGACGAGCTCGTGGCGGACGCCCGCATCGTCGTCGTCAACGGCGGCACCGGCGTCTCCCGCCGCGACACGACCTACGACACGCTGGCCGGCATGCTCGAGAAGACGCTGCCGGGGTTCGGCGAGCTGTTCCGGATGCTCAGCTGGGAGCAGGTCGGCTCGGCCGCGATGCTCTCACGCGCGACCGCCGGCACCTACCGCGGAGCGGTCGTCGTCTCGGTCCCCGGCTCGCCCAAGGCCGTTGCGCTCGCGTGGGAGAAGCTGATCGAACCGGAGCTCGCCCATCTCGCCTGGGAGCTCGGCCGCTGAACCGGCCGTCACCGCGGCGGGTGTGATCGGCGCGGCGAGGATCCGACGCCGCTTGTGCCGCTTGAGCGCCTCCGACGCGACGTAGCTGCCGATCACGAAAACCAGAGCGGCCGCCTGCAGGAGCAGCCCCTCCCAGGTCGGGAAGACGCCGAACCACATCCCGGCCCAGAAGGGCAGCGACAGGCCCTCGACCGGAGTCACGGGCATCCAGCCGACGACCTGCATCGTCTGCACCGTGTGGCCGACGAGCACGACGAGCACGCCGGTGATCAGCAGGCCGGTGGCGATCAGCATCTTCTTGTGGGGCAGCCTGCGCTCGAGCGAGACGACGAGCGCGAAGACGCCGACGACGCCGGCGAACCCGAGGAACACGCCCTGCAGCACCGTCCACGCGCCGGCCTCGAGGGTGAGCGCCTGGAGGAAGAGCACCGTCTCGAAGCCCTCGCGGTACACGCTCGAGAACCCGAGCATCACGAGCCCGAGCGCCTGCGCGGAGAGGAACCCGATGGAGGCCCCCGCGAGCACGCGCTTCTTCTTCCTGTGCAGGTCCTGGAGGTTCTCCTGCCAATAGACACGGTGGTAGAACCAGTTGAGGATCAGGAGCAGCACGCCGATCGCGATCAGCGAGACGACCGCTTCGAGCTTTTCCCCCCATCCGGCGAGCGAGCCGAGCACGGTCTGCGCGACGACCCAGGTCACGACGCTCGCCACGAGCGCGATGCCGACCCCGGCCATCAGCGGCTTGCGGAGCCGGCGCTGGGCGCCCACCATGCTCGCCATCAGCGCGGCGAGGATGAGCACCGCCTCGAGCCCCTCCCGGAAGACGATGATCGCGCTGTTCGTGACGACGGCGGCTCGGGACTGCGGGCCGCTGCCGATCGCCTCGGCGGACTCCTTGAGGGCGAGATCGAGCGCCGCCATCGTCGCGGCGAGCTCGTCCGCGCTCGCGTTCTGGCGCAGGAGCTGCGCGAGGCCGTCGTGCCCGTCGGCGCCGTACCAGAAGAGCCCCTCGACCCGCTGGAAGAGCGACGGCGCGAGGCCGCGCAGGCGCTGCTCGGGACCGAGCTCGAAGGTCGCGTACGCCTCGAGTCGGCTCGACTCCGCGCGCCGCAGATCGCCGGCGACTGCAAGCGCCGAGACCTTCTTCAGCAGCGTCGCGATGACGTCGAAGTCGGCCTCGGCGGAGCCGGCCTTCCAGTCGGCCGGGTAGACGTCGTCGAGGGCCGAGGTCGCGGTCTTCGCGAGGCTCTTGACCTCCTCCGGATCGGCCACCGCCTTCCCGCGCTCTGCGTCGCCGAGCCGGGTGTCGAGCCCGGCGAGCGCCCGCTGGACCGAGCGGGTGGCCGCGAGGTCGCGGGCGGCGAGGTACGACTGGAGCTCCCCGAAGGCGACGGCGGCGCCGTCGCGGAACGCGATCGCCTCCTGGATCTCGATCGGCACGACGACGTTGCCGTTCGCGACGCCCCGTCCGTACTCGACCGGCACGAGTCCGAGGTAGCGGATCAGCTGGCCGGCGCGGCGCGCCTGCTCGGAGGCCGAGAGCGGCGCCGCGCGGAACGCGAGCAGGTCATCCTCGATCGTCGTTGCCGCCGCCGCGGTCGCCGCCGCCTTGCCTGTCCGGGCGGCGCCGACGACGCGCTCGAAGGCGCGATCGAGCTGTGCCGCGGCGGGCGCTCCGCGCTGGCCGGCGAACGCGTCGCGGAGGATCCACCAATAGCCGCGAGCCGTCGCCGCCGATCCCGCCGCCTTCTCGGGGAACCCGGCACGGAGCGCGTCGCCGGTGTCGGAGAGCGACGAGCGCAGGAGGGCCTCGTACGTGTCGAGCAGGTCACCCCGGATCGAGCGCACGGCGCGCGCGCGGGGAATGACGCCGTCCGCGAGCGAGGCGATCGCGACGCTCGACGCGGCGCTCGGGTGGGCGAAGCGGGTGACGGGCTTGAACTCGCGGACCAGGAGCCAGTCCCGCGCGCTGTCGAGGTCGTCTGCGCGCGTCGCGGCGAGCACCGTCTCGTATGCGCCGGCGAGCGCTGCCGCCCTCGCGGTGGATGCGTCCACCGCGAGGGCGACGCCGCTCCGTGCCGATGCGACGGCGACGGCCGCGCCGCGGAGCCGCGCGGCGTTCGCGCCGGCGGAAGGGTCGAACCCGGCCGCGAGCTCGTCGGCCGCTGTCGCGGCGCGACGGCCCGCGAGAGCGAGAGCCGCGCCGTCGTTCGTCATCGCAGCGAGCTCGGCGTCGAAGAGCGCCGAGTCGAGGGCGTCGAACTGCTGCCACGGCGCGCCACCGTCCGCTGACGAGGCAGGGCCGGCCCCGAGCGCCGCGGCGAGGAGGGCGAGGGCGAGGGCGAAAAGCGCTCCGCGTCTCGCCCTCGTCCCGTCGCGTCGCAGTTCCCTCATCTTCGTCCAGTCCGCGCCCGACTCAGGCCTGGAGCTCGATGCCGAGGACGCCTGCGACCTGCGAGATCTGTCCCGCGATCGCGTTTGCGCGCTGCTGGGCCTGGCCGCCCAGCAGGTCCGCCTGCTTCGGCGTGAACTCCTTGCCGGCCTTCTCCTGCGCGTAGATCTCGTCCACGAACCGCGTCAGCTGCTGGAGCGCCGTGCCGATCCGCGCGCTCTGCGCGGTGCCGGCCCTCGCCACGAGCGGCCGCACGCCCTTGTAGACGTTCTGGAGGCTGAAGAGGATGCCGTGCACGTCGACCAGGCGCGAGTGTGCGACGAACGCCTTCTCCTTCGTGCCCGATCCGGCGATCGCCCGCGAGCTCTTCCACTCACCGAAGTAGCCCTCGACGGTCGGGACCATCACGACGAGCGCGGTGAGGACATCGGAGGCGTTCGGCTTCCACGCGCGGGCGGCCGCGTCGCTCTTGCGCGCGTACGAGACGAAGCTCCTGGCCGTCGCCACGAGGACGTTCGCATCCGGAAGCACCTCGCCGAACTCGACTTTGCCGTCGCGATCGAGGTCGGCTTTGACGCCGCCCGGCGCGACGAACCGCGTGTCCGTGCCCCAGACGGTCGGCTCGAGGAGCGCGTGGAAGAAGTTCCCCGGCTTCGCGAGGACCTTCCCGTTCGGGAGCGTCAGGTCGAACGGCACCGCGGTCTGCGGGTCGTCCGCCGCGCTGGTGCCCGAGTCCATGATCACGTCGAACTGCGCGAGCGACGGGACGCCCGCGATGATCCCCTCCTCCTCCTCGTAGGCCTTGTGCGCCCGGTTGAATGCCGGTTTCAGGCCGAGGAGGATCGAGGAGACCTCGGCGCGGTGCTTGCGCCACAGGACCGGATACGAGAACCGCTCCATCTTCGCGAGCGCGTAGTAGCGCTCCGAGCGCGCCTGGATCCCGTTCAGCTGGATGACGAGCTGCTTCGAGCGGGCGAGAAGGTAGGTCTTGACGCCTGCATAGTTCGGCGCGTCGGTCGCGGTTGTCCGGGAGGGCGACGCGACGGCGGTCGACGCGAGCGCCGCGAGTGCGAAGCAGGCCGCGCCGACCAGGAGCGAGAGTCGGATACGGTTGGGCATGCGCAGAGAGTACAGAACTGCGACGTCGCGTGTAAGGGAACCCTTACAGCATTGGGATCCAGGTGGTCGGCGGCCTGCGCCGGGGTAGATTGCGAGGATGGCGGCCGTCGCCGGAGCCCGAACGCTTCCGTACGACTGGTACGCGGACGCCGCCGTCCTCCGCCTCGAGCAGCAGCGGATCTTCGCGCGCTCGTGGCAGTACGCCGCCCGGCTCGACCAGGTCGTCGAGCCAGGACAGCTGACGACGGCCTGGGCGGGTTCCCTTCCCGTCGTCCTCGCGCGCGGCCGGGACGACGAGCTCCGCGGCTTCGTCAACGTCTGCCGCCACCGCGGGCACATCCTCTGCGACGGCGACGCGCGCCGCGAGACGATCCAGTGCCCGTACCACGCGTGGACCTACGGCCTC
>DASSBI010000097.1:0-3500 GCA_035698965.1 Gaiella sp.
CGCCTGACCGCCTCGCCGCTCCCCGGCGACGACCGCAGCTGCGCGCTTCTCGAGGTGGAGCCCGAGCTCCCCGGCTGAACGGGCTCAGCCCAGCCAGGCATCGAGCAGCGCGTCGCCGAGAAAGAGCGCGACGATCGCTCCGGCCGCGAGCGCAGGCACGTAGGGCATCGTCGCTGTCCGCCCCTTCGACCCCTTGCGCACGAGGACGACGAGGGCCGGGATCATGCCGAGCAGCGTGCCTGCGAACAGCGCCACGGCAACGGGGTAGCCGAGCCATGCCCCGAGGAAGGCGGCGAGCTTCACGTCGCCCATGCCGAGACCGGCGGGGTACACGAGGGCGAGAAGAAGGAAGAAGCCTCCGGCGCCGAGCGCCGAGACGATCCACTCGAGCGACGGATCGCGAAGCGTTTGTACGACGAGGGCCACGACGAGCGCCGGCACCACGATCCGGTTCGGGACGATCCGCCGCTCGATGTCGATGACGGTCAGAGCCACGACGACCGCACACCCGAGCGCGTTCACGGCCGCCTCGACGGTCAGACCGTCGGCCCACACGCAACATGCGCCGAGGACGATCCAGGCAACGACGGCAAGAGCGCGCAACCGCACAGCATCGGTTTCACCGCGACGCACCCCGAGTCCTCTCCCTCGCGAGAGGGAGGCGAATCCCCCGGGCGGGTGGCGGCCGTGACACGGAGACTGCACGAGGATCCGAGCACTGCGGAGCACGCGCCCGCTCCTTGCGGCCAGGGCGCGAGAACAGAGGGGACGTGCGGAACGGGCACATGCGGCTGCCCGCCCGACGCTGGCTCGTATGGCCGGCTGCGGCGGTATGCCTGATCGGGACCGGCGGAATCGCGGCGCTCGACCTGAGCCGCACGGGCCGTCCCGTCGCGGCGTTCGCCCTCGCGATGGCGATCACGGCGATGGCCGGCGCGGCGACCACTCTCCTCGTCACGCGCTTGCTCGCGGCGCAGCGTGCCGCGCTGCGCGACGGCCTCACCGGGCTCCCGAACCGTGCTCTTCTCGACGACCGCATCGCCCAGGCACTCGCACGCTCACGCCGGAGCGGGGAGCCGTTCGCGCTGCTCGTCGTCGACCTCGACGGGTTCAAGGGCGTCAACGACATCAGAGGCCACGAGGTCGGGAACACGGTGCTTCGCACGATTGCGCGGCGCCTCGAATCCGTCATCCGGGAGACCGACACGGTCGCTCGGGTGGGCGGTGACGAGTTCGTCGTTCTCTCGCTCGGTACCGACACCGACGACGAGGCGGCGGCACTCGCCGGGCGTCTCCGCCAAGCCCTGCGGCGACCGTACAAGGTCAGCGGTGCCCTCGTCGAGCTCGACGCCTCTGTCGGTTGGGCGCTGTTCCCGCACGACGGTCTCACTCCCGCCGACCTCCTCGCGCGCGCGGACGGGCAGATGTACGCGACCAAGCGCGACACCAGCGAGGAGTCCGTGATCGCCCGTCCGCCTCTCGACGGGGGCGTCGTGCGCGATCTGGAGCACGCACTCGAACAGGGCGAGATCGTCGTCCACTACCAGCCGATCGTGGAGCTGCCCTCGAGCGTCGTCCGCTCGGTCGAGGCGCTCGTGCGTCAGGTTCGTGGCGACAACCTCGTGGGGCCGGCGGAGTTCGTCCCACACGTGGAGCGCACGCCGCTCGTCCGCACGCTCACGCTCGCCGTCGTGCGCGACGCGCTCCGGCGGCTCCACGAATGGGAGGCCCGCGGGCACGTGCTGGACGCCGCTGTCAACGTCCCGTATCGCATGATCGACGACGGGGAGCTGATCGCCGGCCTCGAGGACCTGCTCGAGAAGGCGGAGATGGCGCCCGAGCGGCTCACGCTCGAGGTCGTCCCTTCGGGGCCCGGCGCCGGCTCGGAGCTCGACGCCACGGTGGTCCGTCATCTCAGGGAGCTGGGGGTCCGGCTCTCGCTCGACGACCTCGGGCGAGCGTCGTCGGTCGCGGCGATCCGGATGCTTCCGCTCCACCAGGTGAAGATCGACTCGATGTTCCTCCACGAGGCCGGTCGTGGCGGGCCGGCCGACGCGATCGTCCGGTCATTCGTCGGTCTCGCGCACGGTCTCGGTCTCGAGACGGTCGCCGAGGGGATCGAGAGCAAGCTCGCGCTGGAGGCGGCCATCTCTCTCGGCTGCGACTACGCACAGGGCTTCTACCTCGGGCATCCCATGCCCGCCGACCGGTTGTCGGACTGGCTTGCCGGCACGTGGCCGGTCGTCGCGGTCGCGCCTTGACTCAGAGCAGCAATGCCCCGGCGGCGGCCGCGATCGGGACGACGGCCCAGACGGGCAGCACGCGGAGGAGCACGAGTAGCGCGAGCGCGAACGCGGCGTCACCGATGCCATGGATGGACGTCTTCAGCACCGGGTTCCAGAGCGCGGCGGCGAGCAAGCCGACCACCGCGGCGCCGATCCCGCTCAGCGCGGCCTGCACCCCGGGATGGGCCCGGATCGACGACCAGAGAGGCAGCACGCCGCCGAGGAGCAGGAAGGACGGCAGGAAGATCGCGCAGAGGGCGATGCCGGCGCCGACGGCGCCGTTCGGGCCCGGGTCGCGAATCGCGCCGAGGTAGGAGGAGAACGTGAAGAGCGGCCCCGGCATCGCCTGCGCCATCCCATAGCCCGCGAGGAACTCTTGCTCCCCGACCCAGCCTGTCTGGACGACCGCGTCGTGGAGCAGCGGAAGCACGACATGACCGCCGCCGAAGACGAGCGCGCCCGAGCGGTACATCGAATGGATCAGCGGGATCACACCCCCGTCCGTCGCCCGAGAGAGCGGGCCGAGCCCGAGCAGGAGCACCGCGAACGCCGCGAGAGACCCGACGGCCACGATCCGCCTCGACCGAAACGCACTGGTCAGCGCCGGAGGGCGGGTGGCCGAGCGGAGCGCCACGACACCCACCGCTCCACCGACCAGGATCGCCGCCGCCTGCCCGCCGAACCCCGCCCAGGCGAGCGCGACGACGGCGGCGACAACCGCCAGCGCAAGCCGGAGGCCGGACGGTGCGAGCGTCCGCCGCATCCCGAGCACCGCCAGCGCGACCACCGGGGCGGCGACGAGCTCGAGCCCGTGGATCCAGCCGGCCGAACCGACGTCGGCGGCGCCGACGAGCAGGGCCAGGGCGGTCATCACGACCGCGGAAGGCAGCGTGAAGCCGAGCCATGCCGCCGCCCCGCCGAGCACCCCTGCGCGATGGGTGCCGATCGCCATCCCCAGCTGGCTGGACGACGGACCCGGCAGCAGATTGGTGACTGCGACGAGCTCCGAGAACTGCCGCTCGTCCACCCACTCCCTGCGCCCCACGTACTCCTCCCTGAAGTACCCGATGTGCGCCACCGGGCCTCCGAAGGACGTCAGCCCGAGGCGCAGGGCGACCGCGAAGACCTCTCGTGGGCCGCCGCGGCGGCCCGTCAGTCGCGCGTCCCTCCCGGCTTCCACAGCGGCTCGTCCTGCCCCGCGAGCGCGTTCTCCGC
>DASSBI010000098.1:0-5835 GCA_035698965.1 Gaiella sp.
GCTGGGCCTCAACGGCCTCGACTTCGACACGCTCGTCCGCTTCGACGTCCCGGCGGTGCTCGTCGTCGGCAACGACGGCGCCTGGGGGGAGATCCGCGTGCCGCAGGTCGGCATGTACGGCCCCGACGGCGAGGTCGCGACCCGCCTCGCGCCGAGCCGCTACGAGCGTCTCTGCGACGTGTTCGGCGGGCACGCCGAGCACGTCGAGCGGGCCGAGGAGCTCGCACCCGCGCTCGAGCGCGCGCTCGCCTCGGGCGAGCCGGCGATCGTCAACGTGATGCTCGACCCGGACGGCATGGCCGGGCACGCGTACCGCGGCTTCTGACGCACCTGGTGTCCGACTTCAAGTCGGACACCGAGCGCCCCGGCAGCCCAAGCTGCGCGGTTTCCACGATCGCCATGGACGCACGCACGCCCACATGACCCGTGCGGGTCGGCGGCGCCGGCTGCGCTGCCTCGTCGCGGCCGGCGCCGCCGTCCTCCCGAGCTACCCGTAGCGGTAGCCACCGCCGGACGGCGGTGTGGCCGTCGCCGTCCCGTTGGTGGTCGCGGCGAGCCAGGTGCCGACGTCCTTGAAGCCGTTGCCCTTGGCATCGCCCGGCTTCGAGTCCTCGTTGAAGGTGTAGAGCGGCCGGCCGCGGTACGTAACCTGCGTGCGCCTGTCCGGCCGCTTGACCGTGGCGAGCAGCTTGGCGCCGGCCGGCGTCGTTCCCCGGGCGACGACGAGCGGCGTCCACAGCGACAGGCAGACCTTCGTCGTGCAGATGAACCTGCCGTGCGTCTCGGCGCTCAGCGTGTAGAGCGTCTTTCCCCGACGGTCGACGAGCACCGTCCTGTCGAGGGTTCGGTTCTGGGCGGTCTTCACGACGTGCTGTGATGCGGACATCGGGCCGGCCGCGCCGTACGACGGCCCTGCGGCGAGCGCCGCGAGCGCCGTCAGCAGGGCGGCCGTGCCGAGCAGCAGCGTGAGTCCTCTGGTTGCGAGCTTCTGCATTCGAGCCTCCTCGAACGGGTTGGAAGTGGTCACCAGGTGCTACGAGGTGATCCCGCGGAGGGGATTGCGCGGCAATCCCAATCGGGCCGACGACCCGTAGAGCTCTGTGTGGGCACCTCCGACGAGGCACTCCTGGCCGGGCTGGCCAACGGGGACCGCGAAGCCGCAGCGGCCTTCGTGCGCCGCTTCCAGAAGCGCGTCTACGGGCTCGCGCTCGGCATCGTGGGCGACGCGGGAACCGCGGAGGACGTCGCCCAGGAGGCCTTCACCCGGGCCTGGCGCCGTGCCGACGGCTACGACGCACGTCGTGGCCGCGTGCTCACCTGGCTCCTCACGATCACGCGGAGCGCGGCGATCGACGTCGTCCGGCTCCGTCGCGCCCAGCCGATGGATCCCGAGCTCCTCACCGCGCGGCTGCAGCTCGAGGAGGACGGCAGCGCGACACCGGCGGATCGTGGGCTGGCGGAGCGAGACCTCCTGCGCGACGCCCTCGCCGAGCTCCCGGCGGAGCAACAGCGGGCGATCGTCCTGGCGACGTACTTCGGTCGCACGGCGGGCGAGATAGGGCAGCTGGAGGGCGTGCCGCTCGGGACCGCCAAGACGCGGATCCGGACGGCCCTGACGAGGCTTCGCGCGACGCTGGAGGAGGTGGCCGATGAGCGGTGACGCGCAGTGCGACGAGATCCGGGTGCTGCTCCCCGAGCTCGCGCTCGGGATCGCGGACGGCGAGGATCGCTCGCGCGCACTCGAGCACGCGGCGACCTGCGCCGACTGCCGCCGGGAGCTCGAGTCGCTGTCGGCCGTGGCCGACGAGCTCCTCGAGCTCGCTCCGGCGGCGGAGCCGCCAGCAGGCTTCGAGGCTCGGGTGCTCGGAGCGCTCCACCCGGATCGCCGACGTGCACGACGCACGTTCCGGCGGCCGTTCGCGTTCGTGGCGGTCGCCCTCGCGACGGCGGCCATGACCGCGGGGATCACGGTGCGCGCGTTCGAGGGCGATCGCAGCCTCGCCGACCACTACCGCTCCGTTCTCGCGGAGGCGCACGGAAGCTACTTCTCAGCCGCACGGCTTCGCGACGCGGCCGGAGCGGAGGGCGGAACCGTGTTCCTGTATCAGGGCGCGCCGTCGTGGCTCGTGATCACGGTCAGCCAGCCGTACGTTCGGTCGGTCGACCGCGCCGAGATCGAGATGCGCGACGGGCGGCGGCTGCCGCTCGCCTGGTTCGGCCTCGACGAGGGGACCTGGGGAGGCGCCGTGCCCGTCGCCCTCGATGCCGTCTCGCGCGTCCGGCTGCTGGACCGCGCCGGCCGTGTCGTGCTCGAGACCTCGGTGCCGGCGCAAGGCGACTGACCGCGCACGGCAGAGCGATACGATCGTCGTCTGGCGCGAGGCGACGTGGAAGCTGCAGACGAGAGCCATCCCGAGGAATCGGTTGCGCATCCCGCCGAGCACGAAGCCGTGCTGCCGTCGAGACGCGCGGCGGCCGCGGAGCGCGTGGGCGCGTTCCAGGCGCACGCGAAGCGGCTGGCAGACCGCGCGCACTACGAGCGCGACCATCACGTGTCGGTCGACGTCGCGTTCGAGATGGTCGACCGTGACGCCGACGCCGGCGGCGAGATCATCGCCGGCGCCCTCGCGTACCGGGTCTTCATCTGGCTCCTGCCGCTGGCACTCGTCGCGGTCGCCGGCCTCGGGCTCGCCGCAAGCGCGTCGTCCGAGAGCACGCAGGAGACGGCACGGTCGCTCGGGATCACCGGGCTCGTCTCCAACTCGGTCGCGACCGCCGCGCAAGGCTCCGCCCGCTGGTATGCGCTGCTCGTGGGGATCCCGCTCCTCCTCTACGTCACGCGGAGCCTGCTGCGCGCGCTGATCGTGACGCACCGGCTCCTCTGGGGCGACGTTCGCTCGGCCGCACCCCGGCCGACGGTTCTCGCGACTCTTCGGCTGCTCGCGCTGCTGATCGGCTTCAGCGTCGTCTCGCTCGCCGCGAGCGCCTTTCGCGCCTGGGCACCCGCTCCGGGGGTGCTCGTGACGATCCTGCTCGTGCTGCCCTACGCCGGCCTCTGGCTCCTGGTCTCGCTGCAGCTGCCGCACCGCGGCTCCGACTGGAAGGCGCTGGTGCCGGGTGCGCTGCTCTGCGGGCTCGGGATCGAGCTGCTCCACGTCCTCACCGCGTACGTGCTCGAGCCCTACGCGGTCGCGAAGGAGGGAACGTACGGGGCGATGGGCGCCGCGGCGGCGCTCCTGCTCGGCCTCTTCCTCCTGAGCCGGCTGATCGTGGCCGGGGCGGTGCTGAACGCAACGCTCTGGGAGCGGCAGCAGGGAGTCGACTCCTCGGACGCCGGCCGAGCCGTCTGAACGGACTGGTGCTGCTGGCGCTCGACCTCTCGCTGACCGTGCTCGTTCGTTACGCGACCGAGCAGCGGCGACTCGTGAAGGAGGAGATGGACGACGTGGTCTCGGAAGAGGCGTCGCAGCGTCGGCCGAGCTATGCGTTCTACGCGCTGGCGATCGGCATCGGGTTCTTGTTCCCGACCGTCGGCGTCGCGCTCTACCTCGCGATCGCGCCCTACCCTCGCGGTCCCTGCCCGCACCGTGCACCGCCTGTTGCGCCGCCGCTGAATCAGGCCGGCAGGGCCGTCAGCGGTTCCTCCGGGCGATCGCGCGGGCGACGGCGTCCGGCCCTTCGAGCTGGGCTCGGAGCGTCCGTGCGTTGCGCTGCACGGCCCGGTCGACGGCGTCGGGCATCGCCACGACAGCCGGCCGCGCCTGGGTGCCGCCGCTCCCGCCGGACTCGCCCTCGGGGATCCTCGCCCCTGCCGTCCCCGCAACCGCCGCCACCACCGCGATCGAGGTCGAGACCGAGACCGCGATGCGTGTCCTCGTAATGCCCATGATCCGCTCCTTCCCGCCGAGACCGTCTGTGCATCGACGGTAGGAGACGGCCGGCCGCACGTCGTGCGCCTGCGCGACACAGCCTGCGTCACGGCTGCGACACAGGCATCCGAGCCTTCTGGGCCCGGTGTCAGGCCTGGCCGGAGGGCGGCGCGCCGACCGCCAGGGCGAGAACATCCTCCATGGACAGCGAGGCACCCTGCTCCATCGCAGCGTCGAAGGCACGCGGGCCGCAGGCCGCACGCGCTGCCGACTCGGTCGACTCGTGGAGGCGGCGCTCGAATGGCTTGTGGTCGGCGCCGATCCGCGCGAGAAGAGCCCCCGCCGCGCCGAGAAGCGTCGCGGCACGCGCGCCGTCGCCGTCGCTCCCCGCGAGTGCGGCGAAGCCCTCGAGGCACCACGCGAGATCCTCCTTGTCGTCGGCGGTGCGCGCGAGCTCCAGCGATTCGCGGAACCGGGCGTTCGCCGCGGCGTTCGCACCGAGCATCAGGTCGACCGCCCCGAGGTTGAAGAGCGACCGTGCGATGTTCGCCGTGTCGCCGCGGGAGCTGAGCAGCGCGTGGCTCTCCTCGAACAGGGGACCGGCGCGCTCGTAATCGCCCGTCGCGAGGGCGAGGTCGCCGAGGTTGTTGAGCGCCAGCGCGGTGATGCGCTCGTCGCCGCCCTCGCGGGCACGTTCCAGAGCCTCGTCCAGGACGATCGCTGCCCGTTCCTCGTCGCCGCCCGCGAGGACGATCGCGCCGAGGTTGCTGAGAGCGTTCGCGACGAACTTCGGCTCGTCCATCCGTCGTGCCGAGTCGAGCGCGCTCTCGGCGAACGCCGTGGAGGCCGTGTAGTCGCCCTGCAGGAGCGCGATCGACGCTCCGGCCGTCTGCGCCCGGCGCAACAGGTTCGGGTCCTGCCCGGCCGCGGACGGAAGCATCGCCTCGAGGTGCCGCCTGGCCTCGACGAGATGTCCGCGGACGTACCAGAACCGGCTCAGCAGGACGGTGAGGCGCAGCGCGTACTCGTATGCCCCCGTCTGTTCGAAGTACGCCAGCGCCGCGCGCATGTTGTCGTGCTCCATCTCGAGCTCGGAGAGCCACGATGCCTGGCTCTCCCCGCTCAACTCCGGCTCTGCCCGCTCGGCCAGTGCCAGGCACCAGGCGGCGTGACGGTTCCTCGTGGAGTCCGCACCGAGCTCGTCCAGGCGGTCGGCCGCGTACTGCCGCACCACCTCGAGCAGGTCGTATCGTGTCTCGCCGGCAGGGTGCCGGACGAGCAGAAGCGACGCGTCCGCCAGGCGCTCGACGCGATCCAGCGCGCGGCCCTCGTCACCGGCGAGGCAGACCTCGGCGACGGCCGAAAGCGTCGCGCCACCGCGGAACACGGACAATCCGGCCAACAGACCGCGATCCTCTTCCGGTAGCAGGTCGTAGCTCCAGTCGAGTGTTTCGTAGAGCGTCTGCTGCCGGGCCGGCAGGTCGTGGGGCCCGCCGGCGAGGAAGCTCAGTCGCTCCGTCAGCCGGTCGAGGACCGCCTGCGGGCGCAAGGCACGAACGCGCGCGGCGGCGAGCTCGACCGCCAACGGGAGCCCGTCGACACGCCGGCAGAGCTCGCGAACCGTCCCCAGATCCTCCTCCGTGATCCGGAAGTCGGGCTGCAGCGCGCGGGCTCGCTGCTCGAAAAGGTCCTGAGCCGCTTCGAGCTCGAGCGGGGGAACCGGAAAGACGTGCTCGCCGGAGAGATGCAGGACGGTGCGGCTCGTGACGAGGATCGTCAAGCGCGGCGCTCTTGCAAGTAGCCCGACGAAGGCGGGCGTCGCCTGCTGGACGTGCTCGGCGTTGTCGAGCAGGAGCAGGAGCTCCTGGGAGCGGAGGGTCTCGGCGAGCGCCTCGAGCGGCTCCGGGACGTCGGCGATGCCGAGCGCCTGCGCGATGGTCGGCACCACGAGCTCCGGGTCACGCAG
>DASSBI010000099.1:0-2363 GCA_035698965.1 Gaiella sp.
GTCAGCGCACCGCGGACGACCGCCTGCCGGCGACCCGCGGAGTTGGCGAGCCACGCCGAGAGCAACGGAACGGCAATACCGGCGACGACGAGCCCCGCCGCGAGGATCGCAGCGGCGACGGGAAGGAACACTGCAGTGACCGCGACGCATGCGACGCCCGTGACGAGCGCGACGGCGGGCGGCAGCAGCCCACGGACGTAGAGCATCTGGAGGGCGTCGACGTCGCCGACCATTCGGGCGAGCAGGTCGCCGCGGCGGTAGGCGTCCAGCTGTCCCGGCGCGAGCGGCTCGATCCGCTCGTAGACACGGCTGCGGATCTGCCCCAGCCCGCGGAGCGCGAGGTCGTGCGAGGCCAGGCGATCCGCGTACCTGGCGACAGGCCGTGCGAGCCCGAGAAAGCGAACCACGACGATCGCGACCGTGAGCGAGAGGATCGGCGGCTGCTCGGCCGCGCGCGAGATCAGGTAGCCGGCCGTCGCAAGAAGCGCCACGCCGAAGCCGACCGCGAGCGTCCCGAGGAGAACGGAGAGCCCGACGCGCCAGGCCGGCAGTCGCGCGAGGGTGACGAGACGTGCCGCCGTTCCGGTCATGCGGCCTCCCGGACGGCCTCGGCGAGCCGTCCGCCGGAGAGAGTCACGACGCGGTCGGCAAGTTCGGCCAGCTCGGGATTGTGGGCCACGAGCAGCACCGTCCGCCCCTCGCGCAGGCGCTCGATCGCGTCCTCGACCAGCTCCGCGCTGGCGCGGTCGAGGTTCGCGGTCGGCTCGTCGAGGATCACGAACGGGGCGTCGCGGAGAAACGCGCGGGCGAGCGCGATCCGCTGGAGCTGGCCGGCCGAGAGCACACGGCCTCCGTCGCCGACCACGGTCTCGTACCCCTCGGGGAGGTCGTGCACGAACGCGGCGGCGCCCGCGAGCCGCGCCGCCGCCTCGACCCGGGTGTCGCTCGCGGCCGGGTCGCCGAGCCGGACGTTGTCCGCCAGGGTGCCTCGGAAGAGCGTCGGGCGCTGCGGGAGCCACGCGAGCTGCCCCCGCCAGGCCGCGGGGTCGCAAGACGTCAGGTCGACGCTGGCGACGGTGATCCGGCCCGCGGTCGGCTCGGCGAGGCGGAGGAGCAGCGACACGAGCGTGCTCTTCCCGCTCCCGCTCGGCCCGACGAGCGCGACCGTCTCCCCGGGCGCGAGCTCGAGGTCGACGCCCTCGAGCACCGCCCCAAGGCTCCCCGGATAGCCGAACGAGACGGCCTCGAGCCTGACCGGGACGCGACCCGGATCCGGCGGCAGAACCGCGCCCGCGCGGATCTCGGCCGGCTCGTCGACGAGGGAGAGCAGCCGCTCGCTCACCGCGCGACCGTCGGCGCTCGCGTGGTAGTGCGCCGCCAGGTTTCGGAGCGGCAGGTAGACCTCGGGCGCGAGCACGAGCATCGTGAGGCCGGCCTCGAAGCCGAGGCCGCCTTCGACGAGGCGGACGCCTACGGTCACCGCGACGAGCGCGATCCCCATCGTGGCCGCGAGCTCGAGCACGGCGCCGGAGAGGAACGCGACGCGAAGCGTCCCCATCGTCGCGCGGCGGTACTCGTCGCTGACCTGCGTGATCCGCTCGGCCTGCACCGGCCCGCGGTTGAACGCGCGCAGGGTCGGCAGGCCGCGGACGACGTCGAGGAAATGCGTCGAGAGCCGCGCCAGGGTCTCCCAGCGCTCGCGGGTGCGACGCTCCGTGTGACGCCCCACGAGCCACATGAAGACCGGCACGAGCGGCAGCGTCAGCAGCATCAAGCCGGCGGTGAGCGGGTCGATCACGGCGACGAACACGATCACCGCGAGCGGGACGACGGTCGCAAGGACGAGCTGAGGGAGGTACCGCGCGAGCGTCGTCTCGAGCGCGTCGACTCCCGCGACCGCCGCAGTGGCGACCTCCGCGCTCTCGGCGCCGTCGAGCGCGGCCGGGCGGGCGCGGAGGCGGCGCTCCACGACGTCGAGCCGCAACTGGGAGAGCACGTCCGCCGCAGCGCGGCGACCGGCCATCTCGAAACCCCAGGCGGCGAGAGCGCGCCCGAGCGCGGCGGCGGCGAGCAGCGCCAGCGGCAGCGTCAGCTCGGCGACCGAGGCGCCGGCGAACCCACGTGCGGCGACGTGCGCCAGCAACCCCGCCTGCGCCAGCACGAGCAGCGCCGCGAGCAGCCCGAGCGACGCATCGAGGGCGAGCAGCATCCGCACCGGCCGAGCCCGGCGCACCAGCCGCGGGTCGAGCGCCTTCAAGCGGTCTCGGCCGGCTCGGGCAGGATCTCGACCGGCTCGTCGGGGGCTGGCTCCTCGCCGCCGAGCCGATGCCGGAACACGTAGTACGTCCAGCCCTGGTAGACGA
>DASSBI010000100.1:0-3506 GCA_035698965.1 Gaiella sp.
CGACAACGGGCTTCCATCGATCGGCCTGCGGCCGTACGTCGTCTACGGGCCGGGCCGCGACCAGGGCATGACCTCGGGGCCGACGATGGCGATGCTCGCGGCCGCGCGAGGCGAGCCCTACGCGATCGGCTACGGGGGCACGGCGCAGTACGACTTCGCGCCCGACGTCGCACGCGCCTTCGTCACAGCGGCGAGCGCCGAGCTGGAGGGCGCCGCCGTCTACAACGCCCCCGGGGCCGTGGCCTCGATGGGCGACGTCGTCGCGACGATCCGGAGAGTCGTGCCGGGTGCCGACATCACGTGGTCGGGCGACCCGCTCCCGTTCCCGCCGGAGCTCGAAGCGGCCGGCTTCGACCGCGACGTCGGCGCCTTCCCGCGCACGCCGCTCGACGTCGGCGTCGCCGCGACGATCGAGCACTTCCGCGCGGCCGCGTAGCCTCACTCGGCTAGGTTGATCCCCCGTGAGCACCACGCGGATCGTGGACATCGCGGCGATGCCGGGAGCACAGGAGGCGGACGAGCGCGCCGCCGAGCTCGCGTGGCGGCTGCCGGCGGAGCTCGCGCCGCTCGCGCGAATCGCGCTCGACTACCGCTGGTCGTGGGACCCGGACGGGCCGGAGCTCTTCCGCGCACTCGACCCGCACGCCTGGGAGCTCCACGCCCGAAACCCGGTGCGACAGCTGGCCGACCTGACGCCGCATCTGGCGGAGGTCGCGGCGTCGCACGGCCCGACCCTGGAGCGGATCGCCCGCCTGCAGCGCGTGCTGGAGGAGGACCGCGCGCGGCCCGAGACGCCGATCGACGGCCTCGGCGGCCCCGTCTGCTTCGTCTGCGCCGAGTTCGGCGTGCACCCGTCGCTGCCGATCTACTCCGGCGGGCTCGGCGCGCTAGCGGGCGACATCCTCAAGGCCGCGAGCGACCTCGCGCTGCCGGTGGTCGGTGTCGGCCTGCTCTACCGCAAGGGGTACTTCCAGCAGCGCCTCGATCGGACGGGTCTGCAGCACGAGTACTGGACGCAGATCATGCCCGAGCGGCTGCCGACCGTTCAGGTGCGCGACGACAGCGGCGGCCCGCTCACGCTCTCGTTCCCGTTTTTCGGCCGCGAGGTGGCGTTCCACGTCTGGAGGGCGGAGGTCGGGCGCGTGCCCCTCTACCTCCTCGACGCCGAGCTCGAGGAGAACGACCCGCTCGACCGGTGGATCACGGCCCGGCTCTACGAGGGCAACCCGCTCACCCGCCTCGGCCAGTACGGGCTGCTCGGGCTCGGCACCGTGCGTGCGCTGCGCGCGCTCGGCCTCGAGCCGGGCGTGCTGCACTTCAACGAGGGCCATCCCGCCCTGGCCGCGCTCGAGCTCGCAACCGAGCAGGTGGCCGCGGGCACGCCGGTCGACGACGCGCTCGCCGCGGCGCGCGACCGTTGCGTCTTCACCACCCACACCCCCGTGCCGGCGGGCAACGAGACGTACGAGACGTCGTCCTTCCTCCAGGCGTTCGCCGACCTCCCGGCCCGCCTCGGCATCGACGAGGCGCGGTTCCTCGACCTCTGCCGAACCCACCCCGGAAGCGACGAGTGGCCGGGCATGACGCCGCTCGCCCTGCGGCTTTCCCGCCGCGCGAACGCCGTGAGCATGCGTCACGGCGAGGTCGCGCGGGAGATCTGGCGTCCGCTCTTCGGCGACGCGTCCGCCGACGAGGTGCCGATCACGCACGTCACGAACGGCGTCCACCTCCCCAGCTTCCTCTCGCCGCCGATGCGGGCGCTGCTCGACCGGCACCTCGGCGAGGGCTGGCTCGACCGTGCGTCCGACCCGGAGACATGGGCGCCCGTCGACGCGATTCCGGACGAGGAGCTCTGGACGGCCCGCAACCACGCGCGACGCCTGCTCGTCGACTACGTGAAGGTGAAGTCCGTCCAGGACCGGCTCCTGCGCGGCGAGGACCCGGACGACGTGATGGCCGTCGCGGAGACGTTCGCCGAGGACACGCTGACGCTCGGCTTCGCCCGCAGGATCGCGACCTACAAGCGCCTCTTCCTGCTGACGTACGACCCGGAGCGCGTGCGTCGGATTCTTGCCGACGGCCCGCCGCTGCAGCTCGTCGTGGCGGGGAAGGCGCACCCGCTCGACGACAACGCGAAGCAGATGCTCGTCGACGTCTTCGGGCTCTCCGAGTCCGTGGGCATCACCTCCCGGGTCGCGTTCCTCGAGAACTACGACCTCTCGGTCGCACCGCCCATCGTCGGCGGCTGCGACGTCTGGCTCAACGTGCCCCGGCCGCCGCTCGAGGCGAGCGGGACGAGCGGGATGAAGTCCGCCGCCAACGGCGGCCTCAACCTGAGCGTGCTCGACGGCTGGTGGGTCGAAGGGTACGACGGTGAGAACGGCTGGGAGATCGACGGCGACGCACCGGAGGGCGAGGACGAGGCGGGCCAGGACGCCCGCCACGCGAACGCGCTCTACGACATCCTCGAGCAGCAGGTGATCCCGCTCTTCTCGGACCGGGACGCGGACGGGATCCCACGCCGCTGGCTCGCGATGGTGAAGCACTCCCTGCGGACGAACGGCCCGCGCTTCTCGGCTGCGCGGATGGTCGAGGAGTACGCCGCGACGATCTATCCGCCCGCGTAGTCGCCGACGGGCGACGCCCGCGACGGGTGCGGCAGCAGGTTGACGAGCACGACGAGCAGGCAGGCGAAGCCGGCGCAGACCCAGAGGACGGCGTCGAACGAGCCGGTCGCGTCGCGGACCGCGCCGAGCACGAACGGCGCGATCGCGGCGAGCGTGTAGCCGGCGCCGAGCATCAGCCCGACCAGCGCCCCGACGCGCTCGCGCGTCGTCTCGAAGTCGAGCGGAAGCGTCATCACGAGCGCGAACGCACCGCCCTGCGCGATGCCGGCCAGGAGCGCCCAGATGTATGCCGCGCCGGGAAGCGCCACGAGGCCGATCGCGCCGACGGCGAAGAAGAGTGTCACGCCGACGAGCCACGGCCGCCTGCCGCCGTGGCGGTCTGACAGCCAGGGGACGATGAACGAGCACGGGATCGCAGTGAGGTTCATGCAGGCGATCAGCAGCCCGGCCGAGCCGTCGCTCCAGCCGCGCTCCCCGTAGGCATCGGGGAGCCACGCGATGAGCCCGTAGTAGGCAGACCCCATCGACGCGAAGATCGCGACGAGCAGCCACGCCGTGCGCGAGCGCCACGGCAGGCGCGGGAAGAGCCGGCCGGGGCGGCGGACGTGAACCTCGCCGCCGCGCTCCAGCATCGCCCACGCGACGGCGATCGCGCAGGCGACGGCGGACAGGGCGATCAGTGCCCCGCGCCAGCCGCCGAGGATGCCGGCGAGCGGAACCGCGACTGCCGCGGCGACCGTCGAGCCGATCTGGATGCCGGTCGTGTAGACGCCCGTTCCCGTCGCGGGCCGCTCGGGCACCGTCTCCCGGACGGCGAGAGGCGCGAGCGCGTTCCCGAGCCCCATGCCGATGCCCACGCCCCACGTGAGCAGCACGACG
>DASSBI010000101.1:0-5498 GCA_035698965.1 Gaiella sp.
CCGCCCACGATCCCGGACGGGATCGCGCGGATCTTGAACGTCTCGCCCTCGACCACGATCGTGTGACCCGCATTCGGCCCACCCTGGTAGCGGCAGACGAGGTCTGACTCCTGCGCGAGCAGGTCGACGATCTTCCCTTTCCCCTCGTCACCCCACTGCGCACCGACGATCACGGTCGCTGGCACGTGACCCATTCTCACACGGTGCCCGGCGGCGTGCCCGTGCGCGACTCGATCTCAGGCCGGCGTGCCGCCGCCTGCGAGGTCGGCGAACTTCGCGAAACGCTTGAGGAAGCTGAGCTTCACGGCGTCCGTGGGCCCGTTCCGGTGCTTCGCGAGGATCAGCTCTGCGATGCCCTGCGAGTCGGACTCCTCGCCGTTGTAGTAGTCGTCGCGGTAGACGAACAGCACGAGGTCGGCGTCCTGCTCGATCGACCCCGACTCGCGCAGATCGGAGAGCATCGGCTTCTTGTCGGCGCGCTGCTCGACCGCGCGGGAGAGCTGCGAGAGCGCGAGGATCGGGACGTCGAGGTCGCGCGCGAGCACCTTGAGGTTGCGCGAGATCTGCGAGACCTCCTGGACGCGGTTCTCGACCGTGCCGCCCGACGTCATCAGCTGGAGGTAGTCGACGACGATCAGCCCGAGCTCCGGCTGGCGCGCCTTGAGGCGACGGGCCTTGGAGCGGAGCTCCATCATCGTGATCGAGCCGGTGTCGTCGACCCAGATCGGCGCCTTCATCAGCTTGTCGCAGGCCGCCGTCAGTCGCGGCCAGTCCTCCTGCGTCAGCTTCCCGGAGCGGATGCGGTCGGACTCGACCTTCGCCTCGCTGCACATGAGACGCTGCGTCACCTCGGCCTTGGACATCTCGAGCGTGAAGAGCGCGACGGGGGTCGAGGAGCGGACGCCGAGGTTGGCCGCGATGCAGAGCGCGAGCGCGGACTTCCCCATCGACGGCCGCGCGGCAAGGATCACGAGGTTCCCGGGCTGGAAGCCCGACGTGAGGCGGTCGAGGTCGCGAAACCCGCAGGGCACGCCTGTGACGTCGACGCCGGCCTCGTAGAGCTTCGTGATCCGCTCGAAGCTCTCGGTGAGAAGCGGGCCGATGTGGTCGAAGTCGCCCCGAACGCGCTCCTGCGAGAGGTCGAAGACGATCTGCTCCGCCCGGTCGACGAGCTCGGTCGTCTCACCGAGTCGTTCGCGGCCGAGCCGGGCGATCTCCTGGCCCGCCCGGATCAGGCCCCGCAGCGTCGACGTCTCCTTGACGATACGCGCGTAGTGCTCGGCGTTCGCCGTCGCCGACACGAGCGCCGCGAGCTCGGCGACGCGCGACGCGCCTCCGATCTGCTCGAGCTCGCCGCGCTCCTCCAGCTCGTTCGCGAGCGTGATGGCGTCGACCGGCTCGCCCTTCGCCCAGAGCGCCAGGCAGGTGCGGTAGATCGTCCCGTGAGAGCCGCGGTAGAAGTCCTCCGCGCTCAAGATTTCCGTGACGGCGCCGATCGCGGTCTCGGAGAGAAGCATCGCCCCGAGCACGGCCTCCTCGGCCTCGAGGTTCTGCGGCGGCACCTCGGCCGACAGCGATGCGTGGGCGATGCTCACGGCGGGGGATGTAACCCGTCAGAGAATGACGTGTCCACTCGTGCCGATCACACGGTCACGAGGCGGCGGCATGCAGGGGGAAAGGAACACATGTTCCTATCATATCCCCCGCCCCGGACACGGTTCTCCACCGCGGGCGGGAAGTTGTTCCCGAGACGCTCCCGCTCCCAGCGAGGATTTCGCGCGGTCGTCCACAGCTCGCCGGATGCGGTTGTGGGCTGTGTGGACGGAGTTGTGGAAACGAAGAGGGCCCCGCAGGGCCCTCCTCGTCAGTCGCTCTCGGGCTCGCCCGAGGTCTCGGGCGGCTCCTCCATGGGAAGCTCGTCCGCGAGAGGCTCCTCCTCGAGGTCCTCCTCGGAGAGCGCGGCCTCGGTCGCCTCGACCGCCTCGGCGTGCGCGGCGGCGGCCGCCTCGGCTTCCGCCGCCTCCGCGGCCTCGAGGGCCGCCAGCTCTTCCTCGGGTGGCAGCTCGCCGCCCTCCGGCACCACGAGGGTCTTCACCTCTGCGGTGACGCCCTCGAAGACGTGTACCGGAATGGAGTAGCGGCCGATCCGCTTGATCACGTCGAGGTCGATCTTGCGGCGATCGACGCGGATCTTGCGCGTCCGCCAGAGCTCCTCGGCGATGTCGGTCGGCGTCACGGAGCCGAACAGCGCACCCGTCGGGCCGGCCTTCACCTCGAAGCGGAGCACGGTCTTCGTCAGCGTGTCGGCGATGCCCGCGGCCTGCTCGGCCGAGCGCGCCTCGTGGCGTGCCCGCTCCTCGTCGATCCGGCGGATCTCGGCGACCCGGCCCGGCGTCGCGACCTCGGCCAGCTTCCGGGGGAGCAGGTAGTTCCGCGCGTAGCCACGCTTCACGTCGACGACCTCGCCCTTCAGGCCGACCTTCTCGACGTCGCTGCGGAGGATGACCTCCATCACGACCCCTGCACGTAGGGCAGGAGCGCCATCTCGCGGGCGCGCTTGACCGCCGCGGCGACCTGGCGCTGGTGGCGACGGCAGGCGCCGGTGATGCGGCGGTTGCGGATCTTGCCCCTCTCCGAGACGTAGCGACGGAGCTGGTTGGCGTTCTTGTAGTCCACGTCCGCCACCTTGTCCTTGCAGAAGTAGCAGCTCTTGCGGCGTCCACCGGTCGTCCCGGGGCCCGGCCGCTTGCGGGGTTGCGTCTTCGCAGCCATTCTCGTGGTCTCCTAGAACGGGATGTCGTCGTCGGTCGGGGACGAGGGAAAGTCGCCGGCGGGCGTCGCGGGGGCGTCGGCCGGGATGTAGCCGCCGCCGCCGTCGCCGTCAGCGCGTCCGCCGAGGAACTGCACCGAGTCGGCGACGACCTCGACCGCCTGGCGCTTGTTCCCCTCCGGCGTCTCCCACTCCCGCCATTCGAGGCGTCCGTCGACCCCGACCGGGCGGCCCTTGGCGAGGTACTGCGCGCAGCGCTCGCCCTGGTTGCCCCAGACGGTGATGTCGAAGTAGTTGGGCTTGTCGACCCACTGGCCCGTCTCGTCCTTCCGCCTCGTGTTGACGGCGAGGCGCAGGTTGCAGACGGCGGTGCCGGACGGCGTGTGACGCAGCTCGGGGTCCTTCGTCAGGTTTCCGACGAGGACGACGCGATTGATGGAAGCCATCGGCTACTCCTCCTCCAGGGCGTCCGCGGGATCGGTCTCGACATGGTCGCCGATCGCGGCGGCCGCCGCCATTGGCTCGGAAGGACCCCCCTCGGGGCGCCGTGTCGCCATGTGACGCATCACGCCGTCGTCGATCTTGAGAACACGCGAGATCTCGTCGAGCGTCTCTGCGTTCGAGCTGAAGCTCACGAGGTGGTAGACGCCCTCTTCCTTCTTGTCGATCGGATAGGCGAGCCGGCGCCGGCCCCACACGTCGTGGCGCTCGAACGTCCCGCCGCCCTGCTCGATCAGGCCTCGCAGCCGGTCAACGGCCTCGGCCTGCCTCTCCTCGGCCAGCTCCGGGTCCAGCAACAGCAGAATCTCGTACTCGGTCACGCGTTCCCTCTCTCCTTCCCTCGGTCTGAATCGGCCCCGCCGGGTGATGCGGCGCCCGGGAGCGGCGTCGCGCGGCATGGCAGGAAGCCGCGGAAGGGTAGCAGCGGCCCGGGGTACGATGGCAGCGTGCGAAGGCTCATCGGCTGGACGGCGGGGCTCGTCGGCATCGCCGCGCTCGCCCGCCTGCTGGCTGCGCGGCGAGATCGGACGCCGCCGCCGGCATCGCCCGCCGAGGACCCGGCCGAGGAGCTCCGCCGCAAGCTCGCCGAATCCCGGGACGCCGACGCACCCGCAGCCGAGCCGACAAGGCCCTCCGAGCGGAATGAGTCGCTCGAGGAGCGCCGCGCCCGCGTCCATGCCAAGGCGCAGGAGGCGCTCTCGGCGATGGGCGACCTCGAGGGACCGACATGAGCGAGCCGCAGCCGGACGACGTCGCCGGGGCTCTCGCCCGGCTCGAGGAGCAGGTCACGCAGCTACACGAGGACGTGCGACGGCTCGATCCCGGCGCCACCCTCCCGGTCTCCGCCGACGACCATGCGTTGCAACCAGCGCCGGGAAGCTACGCATGGGTTGGCGCGCTGGACTCCCCGGTGCGCCGGCGCCCGCAGGTCCCGCGGCTCCTGCTCGAGGGCCTCTTTCTCGCTGCCGTTGCTGCCGCCGCTGCGATCGCCGACCTCGACCCCGTCGCGATCGGCGGCGTGATGGTGGGCGCCTGGGTGCTCGTCGCGCTGATCGAGTGGGCCGCCTCGCGCGCCGACCGGCGGCCGGAGCAGCACGTCTACGTCGCCGCGCCGAGCGTTCCCGTTGCCGCCGATCCGGCGTGGTTCAGCCCGCCCGTCGAGCACACCTTGCTCGAGGGCGCCGACGGCGACACCGCGGTGACCCGCCTGCCGCCCCGCCTCGACGACGCCGAGGCGACGGTCGAGCAACGCCTCTAGCGCCCGTTTCGCCGGACGTACCCTTCCGCGAGCTTGCTCTTCCCCACCGCCACCTTCGCGATCTTCTTCCTGATCGTCCTGCCGCTCTCGTGGCTGACGATGCCCTGGCCGCACCGCTGGCGGCCGTTCATCATCGCCGCGAGCTACGTCTTCTACAGCTGGTGGGACTGGCGCTTCGTCCTCCTGCTGGCGGGCTGCACGATCTGGAACCAGATGCTGGCGGTGCGCATCTGGCGCACCACCGATCGCACCAGGCGCAAAAGCCTCCTCTTCCTCGCGCTGGCTGGGAACCTCGGCGTTCTCGGCTACTTCAAGTACTACGACTTCTTCGTCTCCTCGACCGACAACATGGCGGCGATCGTCGGCTACGACCTCCCGCTCTCCCTGAAGGCGATCGTGCTCCCGGTCGGGATCTCCTTCTTCACGTTCATGGCGATCAGCTACGTCGTCGACGCGTACCGCGGCGAGTTCGAGCCGACGACCCTCGAGAAGTTCGCCGTCTACCTGTCCTTCTTCCCGCACCTCGTCGCCGGCCCGATCGTGCGGCCGTCGGAGCTGATCCCGCAGATCGAGAAGCCGCGCAACCCGCGCCGCGTCGACACGAGCCGCGCGTTCTACCTCATCGCGACGGGTCTCTTCAAGAAGGTCGTGATCGCGAACTACCTCGCCTCCTCGATCGTCGACCAGGTGTTCGCGGCGCCGGGGCAGCACTCGTCGCTCGAGATCCTGATCGCGGTCTACGCCTACGCGGTGCAGATCTACGCCGACTTCTCGGGCTACACCGACATCGCGATCGGCCTCGCGCTGCTGCTCGGCTTCTCGTTCCCGCAGAACTTCGACTCGCCGTACGCGGCCGTCTCCGTCCAGGACTTCTGGCGGCGCTGGCACATGACGCTCTCGCGCTGGCTGCGCGACTACGTGTACATCCCGCTCGGCGGGAACCGGAAGGGGACCGTCCTCACCTATCGG
>DASSBI010000102.1:0-2465 GCA_035698965.1 Gaiella sp.
TCGGGTCGGCGCCCCAGATGCCCTGGACGAGCGCGCCGAGCGCAAGTGCGAGCCCGACGGTGACGAGCACCTGCTCGACCGGCCGTTGGTAGAGCGGCCGGATCAGGACGAGCTCGATCAGCGCCGCCACGACGGCGCCGGCGACGATGCCGAAGAGGCCCCCGATCAGAAGTCGCTGCCACGCGCCGCCGCCGACCTGGTCGCCGAACCACCACGCCGCGTACGCGCCTACGGTGATCAGCGCGCCGTGAGCGAAGTTGAGGACGCCCATCAGCCCGTAGATGAGCGAGAGACCCGAGGCGACGAGGAAGTACATCGCGCCGAGCCCGAGACCCGTGATCGTCAATAGGACGAACGTGCTCAATGCCCGCCTCCGTGGACGCCGAGCAGCCGCCGGACGTGCTCGGGGTCGGCGAGGAGCTCCGCCGCCGGACCGGCGTGGACGACGCGGCCGCCGTCGAGGACGACCACGTCGCGCGCGAGCCGCTGCACGACGGAGAGGTTCTGCTCGACGAGCACGATCGTCGTCAGCTCGGCCGCGCGCTCGAGCGCCTCCGCCACCTCGGTGACGAGAAGAGGGGCGAGACCCTTCGTCGGCTCGTCGACGAGCAAGAGCTCGTTGCGGTTGAGGAGCGCCCGCGCGATCGCGACCATCTGCTGCTGCCCGCCCGAGAGCGTCCCGGCCCGCTGCGCGGCGCGCTCGCGTAGCTCCGGGAAGAGCTCGTAGACGAGGTCGTACCGTGGGTCGCCGCCTCGCTCCGCGAGCCGGAGGTTCTCCTCGACCGTCAGCCCGGCGAAGACGTCGCGGTCCTCGGGCACGTAACCGACACCGCGCCGCACGACGGCGTGCGTGGGGAGCCGCGTGACGTCCTCGCCGTCCAGCTCGATCGTGCCGCGCGACCGCGGGACGAGCCCCATCAGGGCGCGCATCGTCGTCGTCTTGCCGACACCGTTCCGGCCGAGCACGGCCGTGACGCCGTCGGCGGGGACGTCGAACGAGATCCCCTGCAGGATGTGCGATTCGCCGAGGTAGACGTGCAGGTCGCGGACCGAGAGCGCGGTGCGCTCAGCCGTGGCCGGGTTCGTCGTCGTCACAACGGCTCCCCGAGATACGCGGTCTGGACGGTCTCGTCCGCCATCACGCGGTCCGGCGTGTCGAACGCGAGGAGCGACCCGTGGTGCATCACGGCGATCCGCTCGGCGAGCCCGATCACGACCTCCATCCGGTGCTCGACCATCAGCACCGTGCGGCCCTCGTCGCCGTGAACGGAGCGGATCACCTCGACGAGCCCTTCGACGTCCTCCACGGAGACGCCGGCCATCGGCTCGTCGAGCAGGATCACGCGCGGGTCTCCGGCGAGGAGCATCGCGAGCTCGAGCTTGCGCTTGTCGCCGTGGGAGAGCATCCCCGCGGGCCATCCCGCGCGCGGTGCGAGCCCGACCTTGCCGAGCGCGTCCCCTGCCCGGTCGAGCGCCGGCCGGTACCGCGCCGCCTGCCGGGCGAGGTTGAGCGTGCCACCCAGCTTCGCCTCGGCGGCGAGCCGGACGTTCTCGCCGACGGAGAGGAGCGGGAAGACGCTCGAGACCTGGAACGAGCGTCCGAGCCCGGCCTGTGTCCGCCGGTGCGGCGGGTCGCGGGTGACGTCCTTCCCGTCGAGCTCGACGCTTCCGGTCGTCGGACGGATCGTCCCGGAGAGCAGGTTGAAGAGCGTCGTCTTTCCCGCCCCGTTCGGGCCGATGATGCCGACGAGCTCGCCCGCCCGGACCTCGAGCGAGACATCGGCGACGATGCGCGCGCCGCCGATGTCGAGCCCGAGGTCGCGGGTGGCGAGGATCGGAGCCTGCGTGGACACGATCCCCTCTGGGTGGGCGCCTAGCCGAACTTCTTCTCCGGAGGCGCCGTGTACCGGGCCCGGAGCGCCTTGGTCGGAAGCGAGTTCCACTTCCCGTTCTTCTGGGCGAGCTTGACCTGGAACATCGGCTGGAGCATGGCGTGATCCGACGCACGGATGATCTGCTGCCCCTTCGGGCCGGTGAAGCTCCAGCCCTCGAGCGCCGAGATCATCTTGTCGACGTCGCCCGGCGAGCCCTTCGTCAGGGCACGGACGATCATCTGCCCCGCGACGAACCCGTCCGGCGTGAACAGGTCCGGCACCTGGCTGCGCTTGCGCATCGACCGGACGAGGAAGTCGTTCACCTTGTTCTTCGGCGCGTTGTAGACGTAGTGCGACAAGAACGAGATCTGCGACGCGACGGGACCGAACGTCGGATACGAGGCCCGCTGGTCGAGGCCTGTCACGACCTTGTCGACGAACTGGAAGATCCCCTGCTGCTCGAGCGCCCGCCACATCGCCGGGGCCGTGGTGCCGGCCCACGCGATGAAGAGCAGGTCGGTCTTCTGCTGCTTGATCTGCTGGGCGAACGGGGTGAAGTCCTGCGCCGAGAGCGGCACGAGGATGCGGTTC
>DASSBI010000103.1:0-7283 GCA_035698965.1 Gaiella sp.
GACGGAGCAGGAGCTCGGCTCGGAGGAGGTCGAGCAGGTGACGCGTGAGCTCGAGGCGATGGGGCTGGAGATCGGCGCGCCGATCGACACCGAGGAGGAGAAGGCGAAGGAGGCAGCCGAGGCGGCCGTGTGGGCGAGCGAGTCGCTCTCCGGCGCCGCCGACTCGCTCCAGCTGTTCCTCGCGGACGTCGGCCGGCACAAGCTGCTGAACGCAGCGCAGGAGGTCCAGCTCGCGAAGCGCATCGAGCGCGGCGACCCGGTCGCGAAGCGTCACATGATCGAGTCGAACCTGCGGCTCGTCGTCTCGATCGCGAAGGGCTACCGCGGGCTCGGCGTCCCGTTCCTCGACCTGATCCAGGAGGGCACGCTCGGTCTCAACCGCGCGGTCGAGAAGTTCGACTGGCGGCGCGGGTTCAAGTTCTCGACCTACGCGACCTGGTGGATCCGGCAGTCGGTGCAGCGCGCCGTGGCGAACCACGCGCGCACGATCCGCGTTCCGGTGCACGTCGTCGAGCGCCAGCAGAAGCTCTCCCGCGCCGCGCGCCGGCTCGAGGTCGAGCTCGGCCGCGAGGCCACGAAGGAGGAGCTGGCCGAGGCGACCGGACTGCCGCTCCAGCACGTCGAGGAAGCCATGAGCGCCGCCCACGCGTCTGTCTCGCTGAACCAGTCGGTCGGCGCCGACGACGAGGGCGAGCTCGGCGACCTGTTCGCCGACCGAGAGGCCGTCGACCCGTTCGACGAGGCGGAGGAGTCGCTCCGCCGGCAGGGCGTCCGGCGCGCGCTCGACGCCCTTCCCGAGCGCGAGCGGCGGATCCTCGAGCTGCGGTTCGGCTTCGAGGGCGAGCCGTGGACGCTCGAGGCGATCGGCCACGAGCTCGATCTGACGCGCGAGCGCGTGCGGCAGCTCGAGGGCCAGGCATTGAGCCGGCTCGCCGCGCTCCGCGAGCTCGCCTCGCTCGCCGCGTAGCCTTCGCGCGACCATCCGGACTTCTGCCGTCCCCGCTCGCGACAGAGCAACCTTTTTGCCGTTTCGCGGTCATACTGTGCGGCGGCCTCGCCCGGCCAGGGGTGAGGGGAAGCATTGGACAAAGGAGAACGATGGGCAAAGGGCTGAAAGTGCTGCTCGCCGCGGTAGCCGTCGCACTGACGGTGACCGCGGTGACGCTGGCGGCCACCACCCGCACCGGTGCGACGAGCGACACGCTCGTGTTCGGTACGGCCTCGGAGCCGACCTCGCTCGACGGCGCGGTCGTCTCGGACGGCGAGTCGCTGCGTGTGATCGACCAGATCACCGAGGGTCTCGTCGGTCTGAAGAACGGGACGACGATTGTCGTTCCGAAGCTCGCGACGTCCTGGAAGGCCTCGAGCGGCGGCAAGGTCTGGACGTTCAAGCTCCGTAAGGGCGTGAGCTTCCAGGACGGGACGCCGTTCAACGCGAAGGCGGTCTGCGCGAACTTCAACCGGTGGTACAACTTCACCGGCGCGTTCGCCTCCGACTCGACGTCGTACTACTACTACACGGTGTTCGGCGGCTACAAGAAGGCTGCTGCCGGCCTCACAAACACGCCCCTCTACCGCAGCTGCAAGGCGGTCGGCGACTCGACCGCGGTCATCACCCTGCGGCGGCCGAACTCGGCGTTCCTCGGCGCGCTGTCGCTGACGGCATTCGGGATGCAGAGCCCGACCGCGATGGCGAAGTACGGTGCCAACAAGGGCACGCTGTCGAAGGACGGCGTCTTCACGCCGGGTGGCCAGTACGGCGTCCCGGGCGGCGTCGCCGTCGGCACGGGGCCGTTCAAGCTCGAGTCGTGGAAGATCGGCGACAAGCTCGTCATCGTCCGCAACGACTCCTACTGGGGCAAGAAGGCATTCCTCCGGCGCGTGATCTTCCGTGCGATTCCGGACAACGCCGCCCGCCTCCAGGCGCTGCAGACGGGCGAGATCCAGGGCTATGACCTCGTCGAGCCGCAGGACATCCCGACGGTCCAGAAGAACTCGAACCTGAAGGTGCTCGACCGGCCGGCGTTCAACGTCGCGTACGTGACGATCAACCAGGCCGTGAAGCCGTTCGACAACCCGCTCGTCCGTCAGGCCGTCGCGTACGGGCTCGACCGCGCGGGCGTCGTCAAGTCGTTCTATGCAGGCCGCGGCACCGTCGCGAACGAGTTCATGCCGCCGGAGGTCGTCGGCTACTCGAAGACCGTCAAGAAGTACCCGTACAACCCGGAGAAGGCGAAGCAGCTCCTCCGGCAGGCGGGGCTGACGCTTCCGGTCGAGGTGGAGTTCTGGTACCCGACGGACGTCTCGCGTCCCTACATGCCGGACCCCGCCCGGAACTTCCAGGCGTTCGCCGCTAGCCTCGACAAGTCGGGCTTCAAGGTGGTGCCGAAGAGCGCTCCGTGGCGGCCGGACTACGTCTCCCGCGTGCAGGCGGGGACGGCGGGCGCCCTCAACCTGATCGGCTGGACGGGTGACTTCGGTGACCCGGACAACTTCATCGGGACGTTCTTCCGCACGAAGCAGGGCCAGTGGGGCTTCAACAACCCGAAGCTCTTCGCTCTGCTCAACAAGGCGCTCATCGAGACGAACCTCACGAAGCGCGCCGCGTTGTACCGGCAGGCAAACAACATGATCATGAGCTACCTCCCGGGCGTGCCGTACGTGCACACCAAGCCGGCCCTGGCGTTCCAGAAGAACGTCGTCGGGTACATCCCGAGCCCGGTGTCCCTGGAGCCGTTCTCGACCGTCCGCTTCGTCGGATAGCGAGGAGCAGGATCGCGTGACGACAGGCCGGCGGACGACGAGGTAGGGGCTCCATGCTCCGCTTCGCCGTCCGCCGGCTGATCCTCCTCGTCCCGATCCTGATCGGGCTCTCGCTGCTCGTCTTCATCTGGATTCGGGCGTTGCCCGGATCGCCCGCCCAGGCGCTCCTCGGCGAGCGGGCGACCGACGAGTCGATAGCGCAGGTACGCAACCAGTACGGCCTCGACGAGCCGCTCTACGAGCAGTACTGGCGCTACCTACAGACCGTGGGCTCGGGGGACCTCGGTACGAGCATCGCCTCGCGGCGGCCGATCACCGAGGAGATCCAGGACCGGTTCCCGGCGACGGTGGAGCTCGCGATCTCGGCGATGCTGTTCGCGACGCTCATCGGTATCCCGCTCGGCTTCCTGGCGGCCAAGCGACACGGGGGCGCGGTCGACCACGCGAGCCTCTTCCTGTCCCTGATCGGGGTCTCGATCCCCATCTTCTTCCTCGCCCTGCTGCTCAAGTGGGCGTTCGCCGTCGAGCTCGGCTGGTTACCGAGCGTCGGCCGTCAGGACGTGCTGATCGACGCCGAGCATCCGACCAACTTCTACGTTCTCGACGGAATCATCACCGGCAACTGGTACGCGTCGTGGGACGCCATCAAGCACCTGATCCTGCCCGCGATCGCCCTCGGGTCGATCCCGCTCGCGATCATCGCGCGCATCACGCGTGCGTCCGTCCTGGACGTCCAGAACGAGGACTACGTGCGCACCGCGCGCGCCAAGGGGATCTCGTCGGGTGCGGTCGACCGCCGGCACGTGCTCCGCAACGCCATGCTCCCCATCTCGACCATCGTCGGCCTCCAGGTCGGGCTGCTGCTCTCGGGCGCGATCCTCACCGAGACGGTCTTCGCTTTCCCGGGGATCGGGACATGGCTCCAGATGGCGATCGTGAACCGCGACTACCCGGTGATCCAGGGTGGCGTGCTGTTCGTTGCGATCATCGTCGTGCTCGTGAACCTGCTGGTGGACATCTCGTACGGGTTCCTGAACCCGCGCATCCGCCTGGCTGGGAGGTAGCGGCATGTCGATCGCCGAGATGGAGGCTCGCGAGCTCGAGCTCGACCCGACCGGCGGGGGGCTCTGGCACGACGCGTTCCAGCGGCTGAGGCGCAGCCCGGCTGCGATCGTCGGGGTCGTCATGATCGCGATCCTCGTGTTCCTCGCGATCTTCGCGCCGTTTGTTGCGCCGTACAGCCCGACCGAGCAGAACCTCGACGCGATCGCGGCCGGTTGCTGCCCGGGACCGTCGCGAGAGCACCTTCTCGGTGTCGACGACCTGGGGCGCGACGAGCTCTCGCGTCTCATCTACGGCGCGCGCTACTCCCTCCTCATCGGCGTGGTCGCCGTCACGATCGGGCTCTCGATGGGACTGCTGCTCGGCGCCGTCGCCGGCTACTTCCGCCGCGCCGACAGCCCGATCATGCGCCTCATGGACATCATGCTCGCGATTCCCGGCTTCCTCATGGCGATCGGGATCGTCGCGCTGTTCGGGCAGGGAGGTCTGCTCCAGGTGATGATCGCGATCGGGGTCGTGAACATCCCGATCTTCACGCGCCTGATGCGCGGCTCCATCATCGCCCAGAGAGACAACGACTACGTTCTCGCAGCCCGGTCGGTCGGCGTTCCGAACCGGAAGATCCTCGGCTCCCATATCGTCCCGAACGCGATCTCGCCCGTGATCGTCGCCGCGACGCTGGCGCTCGCCACCGCGATCATCGACGCGGCGGGGCTCGGCTTCCTCGGGTTGGGGCCTCAGGACCCGGCGACGCCGGAGTGGGGGACGATGCTGACGAACACCGTGCGGTACCTGCAGACCGCGCCGTTCCTCGCGATCTTCCCGGGCATCGCGATCGTGATCGCCGTGATGGGGTTCAACCTGATCGGCGACGCCTTGCGCGAGACGCTCGACCCGAAGCTGCGCGGACGGACATGAGCGACACGGCGCTTCTCTCCGTCGAGGACCTCCGGGTGCGCTTCTGGACGAGCAGGGGGCTCGTGTACGCGGTCAACGGGATCACCTTCGACGTCCGGCCGGGCGAGACGCTCGGCCTCGTGGGCGAGTCGGGATGCGGCAAGAGCGTCACCGCGCTCGCCACGATGGGCATCCTGCCGCGCGCCGCCCGCATCCCGTCCGGCAGCATAAAGCTCGACGGCCGCGAGCTCGTCGGGCTCTCCGAGCGCTCGTGGCGGCGGGTCCGCGGCAAGGAGATCGCGATGATCTTCCAGGACCCCATGACGAGCCTCAACCCTGTGCTCACGGTGGGGGCGCAGCTACGCGAGGCCATCGAGGAGCACCTCGATCTCGATCGCAAGGGCGCGACGGCGCGCGCGGTCGAGCTCCTGGAGCAGGTCGGCATCCCGGCTGCGAAGGACCGGCTCAAGAGCTACCCCCACCAGTTCTCCGGTGGCATGCGCCAGCGCGTGATGATCGCGATAGCACTTGCCTGCGAGCCGAAGCTCCTGATCGCCGACGAGCCGACGACGGCGCTCGACGTCACGATCCAGGCACAGATCCTGGATCTCCTTCGCGAGCTGGTGACGCAGCGCGGCACGGCGCTCGTCCTGATCACGCACGACCTCGGCGTCGTCGCCGGCACGTGCGAGCGCGTCCAAGTGATGTACGCCGGAACGCTCGTCGAGACCGGTACCGCGGACGATGTCTTCGCCGCGCCCCGCCACCCATACACGCTCGGGCTGCTGCAGAGCGTGCCTCGGCTCGACGTGGGACGGCGCCAGCCACTCCGACCGATCCCCGGCTCCCCGCGCAACATGTTGAGCGAGCCGAGCTCCTGCCCATTCGCGCCCCGATGCCGGTATCGCATCGAACGCTGCGACGCCGAGCTCCCGTTGCTCGAGCCGCTCGACACCGGCCAGCGCGCCGCCTGCTTCAACCCCGCCGCGCCCGACGAGTGGCGCCGGACCCGGCTCGGAGGCGAGGCGGCTTGAGCGGTAACGGCACGCCGCTCGTCGAGCTGGACGACCTGCGCGTCTGGTTTCCCATCAAGAAGGGCGTGCTGCTCGACCGCCACGTGGGCGACGTCAAAGCCGTCGACGGCGTGAGCCTCACGATCGAGCGGGGTGAGACGGTGGGGCTGGTCGGCGAGTCCGGCTGCGGCAAGTCCACGGTCGGACGCGCCATGCTTCGCCTGTACGAGCCGACGGGCGGGCGGGTGCTGTTCGAGGGCCAGGACACGACTCACATGTCGGACGCGCAGCTACGTCCGCTGCGACGGCGCATGCAGATGGTGTTCCAGGACCCCTTCGCGTCGCTGAACCCGCGCCACTCGGTCGGGCGGACGATCGCGGAGCCGCTTCGGGTGCACGGGATCGCGAAGGGCGCGGAGGCGAGCGCGCGCGTCCGGGAGATCCTCGAGGTCGTCGGGCTGCCGCCCGACGCCGCGAACCGGTATCCGCACGAGTTCTCGGGCGGCCAGCGGCAGAGGGTCGGTCTGGCGCGGGCGCTTTCGCTCAACCCGTCGCTCGTCGTGTGCGACGAGCCGGTCTCCGCCCTCGACGTGTCCATCCAGGCGCAGATCGTGAACCTGCTCGAGCACCTCCAGAAGGAGTTCGGGCTGACGTATCTCTTCATCGCCCACGACCTCGCCGTCGTCCGCCATATCTCCGACCGGATCGCCGTCATGTACCTCGGCAAGATCGTCGAGGTCGCGCCGGCCGACGATCTATACGACAACCCCCTGCACCCGTACACGTTGACGCTGCTCTCGGCGATCCCCATCCCCGATCCCGCCGTGGAGCGAAACCGCCGCGCGATCCGCGTGCAGGGCGACCTGCCCAGCCCTGCGAACCCCCCGGCCGCGTGCCGCTTCCACACGCGCTGCCCGTTCGTCCAGCCGACGCGCTGTCGCGACGAGGAGCCGCTCCTGAGGACACTCGACGGCCATCTGGTCGCATGCCACTTCGCCGAGCAGGTCCGGGACGGCTCTCTCAGGCCCGCCGAGCGGGATCCCGTTCTGGACGCGGGCCTGGACGAGTCGCGCGCCGAGCCTGCGTACGACCCGCCGCCGACGTAGCCGTCTCCCGCGGCGGCGCGGTGGCGAGCGGCCGCGATGCCCCCCCGTTCGAGGTACCTCTCACCCTAAAGCGCGATGCCGCGAGCGCCGATATGCATTGCGTGGACGCCGCGGAGCGTAAAGAGATCCTGAACCGATACCGCGACCACAGCCGTCGATTCGAGGCGGCTGCTGCACGCAGGAACTCGAAGCGGGCCGGGTCCGTCATCCCGTTCATCCCGCCGCCTGCCCTTCGCGAGCTCGAGCAGGAGCCGACGGCGCGCGAGATCGAGGTCCTCCAGCTCGTCGCGGACGGCCTGGTCAACCGTGAGATCGGACAGCGACTCTTCCTCTCCGAGGAAACGGTCAAGTCGCACGTGCGGCACCTACTGGCAAAGCTTCAAGCGCGCAGTAGAGCCCACGCCGTAGCCGTTGGCTTCCGGCGTGGGCTCATTGCGTAACT
>DASSBI010000104.1:0-9471 GCA_035698965.1 Gaiella sp.
CACCCGCTCGAATACGAGGGAGGCAAGTCCGTGATCCCCAACCGCCTCCCGTGGGATCTCCGGACGGGGACGGTCGCGCACTCCGAGGGCGCAACCGACCCGCAGCGAGGGCGCCGACCGGCGCCCTCGCGCCTCGTCGCAGAGGGCGGGCTCAGCCACGGAAACGTCGGAGCGCCGCCTGGGCAACCCGGCCCGCGAGGACGTCCGATCGTGTGCCGGCGCCCGCGGCGTCATAGGTCATGACGGCGGCGACGAAGATGCCGCCCCGCCAGACGACGAGGCCGGCATCGTGGCGTGCGGGGTCGATCCAACCTGCCTTGTGCAAAACGATCGTCGCGGGCCGGCGCTCGACGAAGCGGCCGAGCTTGCCCCGGTCGCGCACGTGCGCGAGGACGTACAGGAGGTAGCGCGCCTCTGCGGGGCTGACACCCGAGCGGCCAGTCGCGAGCGGGCCGAGGCCGCCCCCTGCGAGCCAGATCGAGCGGAACAGGGCAGCGAGGTCAGCCGCGGTGGTCGCCTTTCCTACGCCCCACGGCGGCTGATCGACGACGTTGACGGGGACGCCCCGGGAGGCGATCTCGCGGGACGGGTCGAGGGACGTCCCGAGGATGTAGCCGCCGTACATCACGGTTTGCTGCAACCCGACCGAGCGCATCACGCCGTCGACGACGTGCCCGCCGCTGCTCGTCGAGCCGCCGAGCGAGACCAGCAGCCGGTTTGCCGACTCGTTGTCCGACGCGTCGAGCATCCGGCGTAGGAGGCCGTCGACGTAGCTCCCGGGCCGGGGTGGGCCGGCGATCCGGGAGAGCACGGTGACCGCGATCGCGAGCTTCAGCGTCGAAGCTGCGGGAAACGTCGCGCGTGCGTTCCACGCGGCGGCCGCGCCCGTACCGAGATTCTCGACGTACGCAGCGGCCGAGCCGCGGAAGCCGCGGGCGAGGCGCCGAACGTCCCGCTGGAGCGCGGGATCGAGTCGCAGCAGGCGGAGGTGCGGCCGTGCCCCGCGCGACAGTCCGAAGACGTTCCGCACCGTACGCCCGGCGCGACGTCCTGCGGCGTCGACGGTCTCGACGCGCACGCTCACCTCCCGCGGCGGCAGGTCGAGCTCGAGCCGGAACTCCCGGCCGGTGAGGCGCAGCTTGCGCGCGATCGAGCCGTCCACCCGGACGACCACGCGCTTCGCGCCACGCGCGGCCCGTCCCTCGACGACGCCGTACGACACCTGGTACGCAGCCGGCCGCTCGATCACGGGCGGTTCAGGTGCGGATGCCCGAGGAGGGGCGTCGATCACGGGCGAACCGTAGCCTTGACCGCGCTGTGCCGATACTCGCCCATCTGGATCTCGACGCGTTCTTCGCAGCCGTGGAGGAGCTCGAGGATCCGTCGTTGCGGACGCGGCCGCTCGTCGTCGGGGGCGACCCGCACGGTCGCGGCGTCGTTGCCACCGCGAACTACGTCGCCAGGCGGTTCGGCATCCGCTCTGCGATGAGCTCGGCCGAGGCGCTCCGCCGCTGTCCGGAGGTCGTCTTTCTTCGTCCGCGCCATGCGCTCTACCGCCAGTATTCACAGGCGGTCTGGGCGTGTGTGGAGGAGGTCGTGCCGCGTGTCGAACGGACCGGCATCGACGAGGGGTACCTCGACCTCGGCGGCGTGCTCGACTCGTTCGCGGGCGCGCGGCGCCTCGCGGGCGCGGTGCAGGTCGCCGTCCGCGGCTCCACGTCGCTCTCGTGCTCGCTCGGCGTCTCGACGTCGAAGGTCGTCTGCAAGATCGCATCCGACCGCCGCAAGCCCGGCGGCATCACGGTCGTGCCGCCCGGACGGGAAGCCGCGTTCCTCGCACCTCTGGCAACCCGGATTCTCCCCGGAGTCGGCCCGCGCGCCGAGGAGCGCCTCGCGGCCGCGGGCATCGCCACGCTCGGCAGGCTCGCATCGCTGTCGGATGCCGAGCTTCGCGCCGTGCTCCCCGGTCAGGTCGGCCGGCTTCTCCGGGACCGCGCACGAGGAATCGATGCGCGTGACCTCGAGCTCGACACCGAGCGAATCTCGATCTCGACCGAGGAGACGTTCGAGCGCGACCTGACCGAGCGACATGCGCTCCACGCAGAGCTGCGGCGGATGGCGGAGGACGTGGCGGCGCATCTCCGACGGGACGGGCTCTCCGCCAGGACGGTGACCACGAAGCTCCGCTACAGCGACTTCTCGATCCGATCCCGCTCGACGACCCTCCCGACGCCGATCGACGAGCCGGAGCGGATCGGAGAGCTCGCCTGCGGCCTCCTCGACCGTGGCCTCCGCGACCGACCGGGAGCGCTTCGGCTGGTCGGCGTCGGCGTCTCCGGGCTCACCGGCGCGCGGCAGCTGTCGCTCGACGAGTTGTGAGAGACACGCTCGACGGGTTGTGCGAGACATCGGTCCCGCATGGATCCTGGGCCGCGGACGTCGTGCCAGGCACGATGCCACGTCCGCAACGGACATGGCCGGCGGCGACAGCTCGCCGGGCAATCGACGACGGTTTCATGCGCCTCGCGAGCGCTGACGGTCGACGCCTACGCCTGAACCGGTGCCAGGCACGACGCCACGTCCACGACGGACATGTCGTAACCCAGCGACCCGAGGAGGGACGCGGGAGTCGGCCGGGTCAGACGCGCAAGAGCGGCCGCGTGAGGCAGGTCGGGCCACCGTCGCCCTTGCGCGAGATCTCCTCGCCGCGGTACGTGACGACGTCGACGCCCGCGCGCGCCATGCGCCGGCGCGTCTCGTCGTTTCCCTCGAGCGCGAGCGCACGACGCGGCCCCAGGGCGAGGACGTTCGGGCCCTGGGTCTCGAACTCCTCGTCCGGCACGTCGAGCACGCGGATCCCGCGCTCGGCAAGGAGCCACATGAGGCGGGTCGGGGCGATGCGCGGGTAGACGAGCGCCAGGTCGCGATCGAGCGGCGAGATGAACGACATCAGATGCATCACCTCACCGGCGCCGTTCCAGTGCGGAAGGTCGAACGAGATCACTTCGACGCCGGGGAATGCCGTCCGTAGCGCCTCGACCCCGGCGGGGTTCGTGCGATAGCCGATCCCGACGAGCAGCGTCGCGTCGTCCAGCCAGACGGTGTCTCCGCCCTCGACGGTGGCGGGCAGGTGGAGGCGGCCGATGACGGGGACGCCGGCCGCCTCGAACGCCGCGACCGTCGCCTCGGGCTCGGTCCGCCGTCCCTCCTTGCCGGGGAGAAGCAGCATCGCGCCGTCACGTCCGACCAGGGTCGGGTCGTAGGTGTAGATCGCATCGGGGTTGCCAGGGTCGTGCTCGGAGACGACGACCTCGGCGCCCGCATCCGCGAGGTGCGAGCAGAACGTCTCGTGCTCCGCCTGCGCCGCGGCGACGTCGGGAGCGGCCCGCCAGCCGTAGGCCCTCCACGCGGCGGCGTCCTCGGCGAGCGGCCGGCGCACCAGCACGCGCCGGAGCTCTCCCCACATCGACGCGCTGCCGTAGCCGTCCACGGCGCGGGAGGCTACCCGACGGCGTTCGCCGGCCTGCGCCCCTCGAGCAGGACGGCGCGCAGCGCGTCGACGCAGAGCATTCCCATCGCGACGCGCGTCGCACGCGTGGCGCTGCCGAGGTGTGGCGTCATGACGACGTTTTCCAGCGAGAGCAGGCCCTCCTCGACCGCCGGCTCGCGCTCGAACACGTCGAGCGCGGCGCCCGCGATCGTCCCGGCCCGGAGTGCGTCGACAAGGGCCCGCTCGTCGACGACCGGCCCGCGGGCGACGTTGACGAGGACCGCCGACGGCCGCATCCTCGCGAGCGCCTGTGTATCGATCAGGTGGCGCGTCGCGTCGGTGAGCGGCACGTGGAGGCTCACGAGGTCGGCGCTCCCGAGCAGGGCGGGCAGGTCGGCGTCCCGCCCCGCGAACGACGGTCGCGCGCCGAACGCCTCTGCCAGCCGCGCCGTCTCGCGTCCGATCCGACCCGGCCCGACGACGAGCAGCTCCTTCCCGTCGAGGCTCGCGCCGAGCATGAACTCGAGCGAGAACTCCCACTCCGAGCGGCGCCTGATGAAGCGATCGCCCTCGGTGATCCGTCGGAGCAGCGAGATCATCAGCCCGACCGCCAGCTCCGCCGTCGCGCGCGTGAGCACGTCCGGCGTGTTCGTCACGAGCACGTCGCGCGCGGCAGCGGCCTCGAGATCGATGTTGTTGACGCCGACCGCGTAGTTGGCGACCACGCGGAGCTGCGGCCCCGCGTGCTCGAGGTAGGCATCGTCGATGCGCGCGGTGAGGGCGACAAGGATGCCGTCAGCTCCCTCGGGGGAGTCGACGAGCTCGAAGTCCGGCTCGAGCGCGGCTGCCACCTCGTGCGGCACGGGCGCGGTCAGGTGCACACGCGGGCGCGCGGCAGGATCGGGCACGCCTACGTCTCGAGGACGCGAGGCCGGTGGCCGGCGGAGTACACGTCCTTCCGGAGGATGAGGCCGTTCTCGAAGGGGAACACGTCAATGCCGTCCCACTCGAGGTGCCTGCCGTCCGCGTGCGTCGCCGTCGCGGTCCACTCGCTCACGACGAGACCGTCTCGGGCGTAGAGCCGGCGGCCACGGAATCGGAGGTCCGGCCAGTTGGCGAAGATCTCGCCGATGTGGCTCCGGACATCCGAGCCCTCGGCGCGCTCACCTGCAGTGTGATTCTCGAAGACCATCCCGGGCGCGTGGAACGCAACGATGGCGTCGATGTCCTGCGCGTTCCATGCCTCGTTGTACCGCTCGATCAGCTGCTGGAGCTCGGCGGCGGAATTGGCTTCGCTCACCGCTCGAGTATGTCAACCTCGGGCCGGCTCAGTCGCTGGACGAGCACGCCGCCCGCGAGCAGCAGCCCGCCGACCGCGACGAACGAGGCGGCGCGTGCGACCGAGCTCAGCTCCGCGAGGTCGAAGAGGAAGATCTTCCCGAGGGTCAGGCCGAACAGCGCGAGGCCCGCGTACCGCAGCCGGGACGAACGGCGCGCCACGCCCAGGACGAGAAGGGTAAGGCCTGTGAGGCCCCACACGGCGCTGAGGGCGGTGTGGCCGCGCTCGAAGTCGGTCTCGAGCGATGCCCCGGAGACGTGGATCGCGAGCTCGAGAACGATCAGCGAGGCCGCGTAGAGCGCGAGGCCCGCGGCGCCGGCGAGGATGCAGCCACGGTTGTGCCACGCGGTGAGGCCGAGCACGGCGGTCGCGGCTGCGACCGCCAGGAGCGCGATCACGCCGGAGGCGGGATTCGAGCCGGCCGTCAGGAGATGCTCCGGCGGCGTCAGTCCGCCGACGACACCGAGGGCGTCTGCCGTGAGGAGCGAAGCAGCGGCGATCCAGAGACGCGGCTCGCGCAACCGCTGAGCGAGGACCGCCGCCGCCGTCGCGGTCGCAGCAACCGCGATGGCGAACAGGGAGCCGCCGTCGGTGAGCGCGAGCTCGGCGGCGAGGAGCGCCACGAGGCCGAGGCTCCACAGCGTCGTCGCGAGGTTTCGCAGCCGCGGCTCGCGGAGCGCCCATCCCGCCACGACCAGATGGACGAGAGCGACGATGGACATTCCGAGCGCCCACCAGAGCCGCGAATCGAGCTCGGGCGCGAGGACGTCGATCGCGACGACCGAGGCGACGAAGGCGATGACTGCGACGGCTCCCGACGCGAGACCGAGCCTCGCAGGCGTCTCCCACCGGACTCGAAGGAGGACGCCCGCCGCGAGCAGCCCCGCCGCGCCGACGAGCAGCGACGTCCCGGCCCATCCGTCCGCCAGCTCGTCGACGTCGTACCAGCCCGCCCCGGCGACGACGCCGAAAGAGGCGACGAGCGAGGCGGCGGCCAGCCCCTTCGCGTGCCGCCGTGGAGCCACGACGGTGCCCGTGAGCGCGACGAGCGCGGCGACGGCGCTGAGGGCGAGGTGCCCGGCGTCCGCGTCGAGGGACACCGCGAAGACGCCGAACGCGACCACCCCGAGCACGGACGCGCCCGCCAGCAACGTCTCGACGACGCGTGCGCGGCGGTCGAGCAACGCTACGCGGAAGGAGGCGAGGAATGCGAGCACACCGACCTCGCCGGTCTCCCGATACGCCTGCGGCGCAAGCAGGCCTGCGGCAGTCGCGGCGGCGGCGACCGCGAACGTCGGAATGGCGGTCGAGGACTCGACGGACGTCTGGAACAGCTCGCCGACCGGCTCCGTGACCACGAGCAGGTGGCTTGTCGCGAGCCCGAGGTACCCGAGCGCCGCGAGTTGCAGGCGCGCGTCACCGAACCGGTAGGAGAGGAGCGAGAGCATTGCCGCCTCGGCCGCCCAGGCGAGGGTCAGCCCGTCCCCGGAGACGAGGTTCCCGACGGCGACGGCCGCGAGCGCCAGCGCGCCCGCGCCGAGGACGAGCGCGAGGTCGGGCTGCGCCTCGCGCAACACGAGCCATGCGACCCCGACCGTCAGCGCGGCGATCGCGAGACCGACGCCGCGATCGGTGCCGGAGGCCAGGAGAGCCTGGCTCGAGAGCAGCACGAAGCCGAGGTCCGCGAGGACGATCGGCCCGGATAGGCGCGACAGGGCTCGCTCGCGTCGGGTCACCTGCCACGCACAGGCGGCGGTGAGCGTGACAAGGGCCAGGGCGGTCACGACGGCGAGCGTCGCCGCGTCCGCGGCAGGCGCCTCCGCCGCGACGAGCCAGGCAGCCTCTGCGCCGACGACGCCGAGCACAACGGCGAGCAGGAGCTCCCAGCGGCGCACGACGGCGACGACGGCCGTCGCGGCGAGGACGACGACGGCGAACGCGACGGCGGGCGCCCCGATGCCACTGTCGAGTGTCTCGAGACCGGGCGCGAGCGCAGCCCCGACGAGACCGAGAGCCGCGACGAGCTCCGAGCCCCAGGCGAGCGAGACGGCGACGGCGAGCCCGGCTATCGCCGCGGCGATTGCGAGCGCGGCCGCATCGGGCACGAGGTGGTACAGCGCTGCGGCCGCCGCCAGCGTCGCGTAGCCGCCGGCGATGCCCGCCCCGACGGCGGCGAGCCCCGCTGCGATCTGGCCATGGCGGCGATGAAGGACGACGCCTGCCCCGAAGACGATCGTCGCAAGGAGAGCGCCGGCAGCGACCCGCTCCATCGGGCCGATCCAGCCGCGCTCCGCCGCGAGCACGAAGAGCAGCGTGATCCCGAGCGCCGTAACCGCACCGCCGGCGACTGCGAGCCCTCCTGCTCCGAGGACATCGAAGCGGGCGAGCAGTGCGCCGAGGTCGAATCTCGGGAGCGGCCGGCGCGGTGACACGGTTGCCGGTGCAGGCGGGAGGAACGCGGGCACCGGCTCGGGCTCCGCGGCGACGACCGGCACGGCGGGAGCTCCGGGCACGGCTGCGGCCGTCGTGCCCGCCTCGCGGCGCAACGCCTCGAGCTCGCGGTGCATGCGGCGGAGATCCAGCTCGAAACGATCCATACGCTCGGTGAGCGTGGACATCGTTCTAGCCCTCCTTCGTGACTCGCGCCCGGAGCTCCACGTGGAGCTCACACTGGAGCGCCTCCGCGATGCGGAGCAGCGTGTCGATCCTCGGCGGGCGCCCCCCACTCTCGAGGCGCGCGATCGCCGACTGCGTGGTGTCGCACAGGGACGCGAGCTCGGTTTGCGAGAGTCCGAGCTCGCGACGTCGTTCGGCGACCTGCGACGCGATGGAGGCGAAGAGCCAACCCTCGTCGGCGCCCGCGAGGTGCCTGCGAAGCCGTTCGACCGGCGCCTCCCCGCTTCCCTTCGATCGCATGTTTGCTATATAGCGCTTGTGCGATATCTCGTCAAGACTCCGCGCGGCGACGGACGTCAGGCGAGCAGCGCGCGATTCCGGGCGAGCGCCTCGAGCAGGGTGTCGACGTCCTCGTCGACGTTGTAGAGGTGCAACGCGACCCTGAGCTTGTCCTCGCGCGAGGAGACGACGATTCGGTCCGCCGAGAGCGCAGAGACCAGCGCCTCCACGTCGCGCGCGCGGATGCACACGAGAGGCCCTCTCCGTCCTCGGTTGCGCGGTGTGACCACGGTGGCCCCGAGTCCGTCGAGGCCTTCGAACAGGCGATCGACGAGCCCCGAGACGTGCGACTCGATCGCCGCCACGCCTGTCTCCTCGACGAGCGAGATGCCGGCGACACCCGCGTAGAGCGACGGCACCGGCGGCGTGCCCGCGTCGAAGCGCCGTGCGCTTGCGTGCGGCGAATAGTCGGCGATCGACATGGCGAAGATGTCCTCGTCCGCGAACCAGCCCGTCTGGAGCGGGATGAGCCGCTTGCGCACCTCCGGCCTGACCCACATGAAGCCGAGGCCGGATGTGCCGAGGAGGTACTTCACCGTCCCGCCGGTCACTGCATCCGCGCCGAGCGAGCGGACGTCGAGCTCGATCGCGCCGCAGGCCTGGTAGCTGTCGGCCAGCACGATCGCGCCGACGGCGTGGGCCGCGTCGGCGATCGCCGCTACGTCGTGGCGGTGGCCCGAGCGGTACGAGAGCGTCGTGCAGCAGACGAGCGCCGTCCGCTCGTCGATCGCCTCGGCGAAGCGCTCGGGCGGGATCGAGCCGTCGGGGTCCGGACGCACGTGCACGACCTCGGCCCCGCGGAGCTCCTGCGCATGGGCGATCTGACCGACGGTCGGGAACTCGTACTCCGAGATGACGATCCGGTTGCGCACGCCGGCGAGATCGAGGGCCGAGACGAGTCCGCTGACGCCCTGGGAGACCGAGGTCGTGACCGCGACGTCGTCACCGCTCGCGTGGAGAAGCCGTGCGATCGCCGTGCGGAACGACTCGTTTCGCTCGACCCAGAAGTCCCACTCGGCGCCGTTCTCGTCCCAGCCGGCGAGCCAGCCCTCGACGGCCTCCCGCACGCGTCCGGAGAGCGCGCCCTGCGAGCAGGAGTTGAGGTACGTGGCCGTCTCGAAGATCGGGAACTCGTCCCGGATCGCCGCGCCGACCGCGGCCGCTGCAGGCGCTCGACTCACCGGCCGATCGTAGCCCTCCGCCTGTCCCAAAGGGACACCTTGACAGCAAACGGTGTCAGACACCGATTTCTGTCAAGGGCAAGACGTGCCGCCTTCGTGTCGATCGCTCCACAGGGCTGAGGCTCGATGAATACGAGGGATCGTCGCGGAGCACCGCCTCGAGCGGCTCCCGTGACCGCAGTTCGTCGTCACCGGACCCTGTTGGCCCCAGGGGCGGTGTCTGACACCGGGCTTCGCCAGAAGTCAACCGCCGCTCGCGAGAACCGGCCTAGCGGCCGAGGTACGCCTTGCGGAGATCCTCGTTCTCGAGCAGGTCGGCAGCCTTGCCCTCGAGGACGATGCGGCCCGTGGAGAGCACGTAGCCGCGGTGGGCGATCGAGAGCGAGACGTTCGCGTTCTGCTCGACGACGAGCATCGCGACGCCCGCCTCGTTGACCTGCTGGATGATCTCGAAGCTCCGCTCGACGAGCACCGGCGCAAGGCCCATCGACGGCTCGTCCATGAGC
>DASSBI010000105.1:0-2998 GCA_035698965.1 Gaiella sp.
ACGACGCCGACCGCGGCCGGGCCGGTGTTGATGCCCACGCGGACGTCGAATCGCTCGATCCCCCACGCTTGCTCGACCTCGCGCGCGTACTCCCGCACGACGTCCACGATCCGCAATGCCGCGCGGGCGGCTCGCTCGGGGTCGTCTTCGTGGGCGGTCGGGACGCCGAAGTACGCGCAGATGCCGTCACCCATGTACGCCTGCACCGTCCCGCCGTACTCGTGCACGGCGCGGCTCATCTGGTTCACGCATTCACCGATCAAGGCCTTCGCCTCCTCTGGAGGCAGCTTCTCCGCGAGCGCCGTCGATCCGACGACGTCGGCGAAGAGCACCGTCACGGGGCGAACCTCGTCGTGACCCGTCACGCGCAGCGACCGCGCGTCAGGCAGGTCCGGAACGACCCCTCGCGCCCGAGCATGCGGTCCAGTCTAGACCGGCACCTCCGAATGCGGCATGCTGGCGTGGGAAGACGGCGGTTCGCCGGGCCGTCAGGACCATGTGAGCATGAGCGAGGCTACGCGCATCGGCGCGGTGCTGGCCGGGTACCGGGTCGAATCGCTGCTCGGCCGCGGCGGCATGAGCGTCGTCTACCTCGCCGAGCACGTCAGCCTGGGCCGCAAGGTCGCGCTCAAAGTGCTTGCGTCGCCGCTGGCGCACGATCCGAGCTTTCGCGAGAGATTCACGCGCGAGTCGCAGCGCGCGGCCGGGCTCGACCACCCGAACGTCATTCCGATCTACGACGCCGGCGAGGTCGACGGCGGCGACGCAGACGGTCTGCTCTACATCGCGATGCGGTACGTCGACGGGCCCGACCTGCGCTCGCTCCTGCGACGGGAGGGGCACCTGGGCGTCGGGCGCACGCTCTACATGCTCGAGCAGGTCGCGAGCGCTCTCGACGCCGCCCACGACAGCGACCTGATCCACCGCGACGTGAAGCCGTCGAACATTCTGATCGCAGAGCCATCCGAGCACGTCTACCTCACCGACTTCGGCGTCGCGAAGCAGTCGACGGCGCCCGATCTCACGCGGACAGGGATCTTCGTCGGCACCATCGAGTACGCCGCGCCCGAGCAGATCGAGGGACTGACGCTGGACCGGCGGACCGACGTCTACGCGCTCGGCTGCGTCTTCTACGAGTGCCTCGCCGGCCGGCCGCCGTTCGAGCGGGACGCCGAGGTTGCGGTGATGCACGCCCACCTGACGAGCCCGCCGCCGAGGCTGACCGAGGTCCGGCCAGATCTGCCAAAGGAGCTCGACCGGGTCGTCGCCCGGGCGATGGCGAAGTCGCGCGACGAGCGCTTCGCGACGGCCCCGGAGCTGGTGGACGCCGTCCATGGGGTCCTGCGACGTAGCCCGACCGCGTCGCACCCTGTCGCCGAACGATACGAGGAGCCGGTTGCGACGATCCCCGTCGACGGCTCCGGCGAGCTCGACCCTCCGGTCGCCGAGACCTCCCCGCCCCCGCTGGCGGCGTCGCACGCCCAAGCGCCGCTTGCTGAGCCCACGGAGTCGCCTGCGGCGTCCACGCCGCCGCCGGATCCGCCCAGCGGGCGCCGAACGCCGAGCATGCCGCGGTGGGGCCTCACCGCGATCCTCGTCGCACTCGCGGCGATCATCTCCGCGACCGCGGCGTATCTCATCGCCCGCGACGACGGCGGGGGCGCGGCAGCATCTCCGACCGTGACGGGCACCGCCGAGACGGTTCCCGAGGCGCCAATCTCGCTTGCCGCGCTCGTTCCGGGGGCGCTCTGGAAAAACTGCGCTGTCCAGAACGCGCCGGCGACAGGTGCCGTCGAGAGCGCGGTGTGCCTGCAGCCCGCGGAGGTCACCGGCCAGAATCCGCCAGACCGCTGGGAGGTCTCGATCTTCCCGGACTCGACAGCGCTGCGTGCCGCGTACGACGCTGCCCGCGCCGCGGCGCCCAAGATCGCGAACGGCGGCCGGTGCGACGGAACGTTCTGGGGCGGAGCAGGCCCGTGGGTGCACGAGGGAACGCCGCCCAAGCCCGGAGGACGCAGGTTCTGCTACTTCGACGGCGACGACGCGGTCATCGTCTGGACGCACGAGCGGCTCGGCCAGGCGAACCATCGCGACATCCTCGCGGTCGCCCGTGAGGGGGACACCGATCATGCGGCGCTGTTCAACTGGTGGCGCTTCTGGCACCACCGGATCGGCAAGGTCGCCAGCTAGCAGCCGGTCAACGAGACGCGGCGCGCAGCAGGTGCGCGAACGCGGTGCCGGTGCGTGGGCGTTCGTCGGGCTGCTTCGCCATCGCGCCGTCGACGACCTCGGCGAGCGCCCGCGGCACATCCGGGCGCCGCTCGGAGAGGTCGGGCGGCGTTCCCTCGAGGTGTGCGTTCACGACAGCGAGGACGTGCCGGTCGCCGAAGGGCGGCGCCCCGCAAAGGCACTCGTACACCATGCAGCCGAGCGCGTAGACGTCGCCCGGCGGCCCCGATTCCTCGCCGCGGATCAGCTCGGGCGCGATGTAGTCGAGCGTTCCCATCACCTGCCCGGGGATGGTCAGGACCGTGTAGGCCGGCCCTTTGGCGAGGCCGAAGTCGGTCACCGCGGCGTTCCCGAACGTGTCGAGCATGACGTTGGACGGCTTGACGTCGCGGTGAACGATTCCCTGGGCGTGCAGCGCGTCGATCGCGGATCCCACCTGGGCCGCGAGCTCGATCGCAGCGTCGACCGCGAGAGGCCCCACGGCGTCGAGCCGGTCACGGAGCGAGCCGCCGTCGACATACGCGACCGCCAGGTAGTGGTAGCCGTGCGCCTCGCCCAGATCGAGGATCGGAACGAGGTGCCGGTGTCGGACGACGCTGGCGATCCGCGCCTCCCGCGCGAAGCGCCGACGGTAGACCTCGTCCCTCGAGAGCTCCTTCCGGAGGATCTTGAGAGCGACGACGGACCCGTCGTCTGCGGCCGCGCGGAACACGACACCGATCGCCCCTTCGCCGAGCACGGTTTCGAGGACGTACGGTCCGAGCCTGTC
>DASSBI010000106.1:0-4731 GCA_035698965.1 Gaiella sp.
CTACCAGGCGGTTCGCTCGGCGCTGGAGACCGAGGTGCCGAACACCTCCGGCGCCTTCCGGCCGATCACCGTGCTGACGAAGCCCGGGACGATCGCGCACGTCGTCATGCCCGGAGCGTCGTCGATGCGCGGCGTCACGGGATTCCGGGCGCTCGACGCCGTGAACGGCGCGCTTGCCCAGCTCGTCCCCGACCGCGTGCCCGCCGCCGGTGAGGGTGGAAACACGCTCGCGGTCTTCGGCGCCCAGCGGGCCGACGGCTCGCGGTTCGTCTTCTACGAGCTCGTCGTCGGCACCTGGGGCGGGACACCGCGCGACGACGGCAACGACGGGCTGACGAACCCGGCGAGCCTCGCGGCGAACATCCCGGTCGAGGTCGCGGAGTCGGAGTTCCCGATCCGCATCGAGCGCTACGGCTTCGTCCCGGGCTCGGGTGGTGACGGGCAGCACCGGGGCGGGCTCGCCCTCGAGCGCGTCTGGCGGTGTCTGACACCGGATACGTCGCTGATCGTGCGCTCCGACCGGGCGGTGCACCCGCCCTACGGTCTCCACGGGGGTGAGCCTGGGGCGCTCTCGTCGAACCTCCTGATCCGCGCCGACGGCACCGAGGAGGTGCTGCCCTCGATGTTCTCGACGACGATCCAGGCGGGCGACGTCTTCGTCCACCGCACGGCTAGCGGTGGCGGCTGGGGCGAGCCCGCGCTCAGGGAGCCCGACCGGCGCGCATCCGACCGCGAGGACGGGAAGGTGACGTGATCGACCCCGTCACGTTCGAGGTGATCCGGAATGCGCTCGTCGCGGCGACGGACGAGATGGCGCTCGCGCTCAAGCGGAGCGCGTACTCGACGAACATCAAGACGCGCTCGGACTTCTCGTGCGCCGTGTTCGACGCCGACCTGCGCGCGGTCGCGCAGGGGTTCAACCAGCCCGTCCACCTCGGCTCGATGGTCGAGCAGATCCCGCGGGCGGTGCGCGACTACGGCGCCGAGCGGCTCGGGCCCGGGGACGTGCTCGTCACGAACGAGCCGTTCCCGAGCGGTGTGCACCTGAACGACGTCTCCCTCGTCTCGCCGGTGTGGCACGAGGGCGAGCTGCTCGGGTACGTCGCGAACCTCGCGCATCACGTGGACGTCGGCGGCGGGGCTCCCGCGTCGATCGGCGCGTTTCGGGAGGTGTTCCAGGAGGGCGTGATCATCCCGCCCGTCCGGCTCGTCGAGAGCGGCGAGCTCGTCGACGACGTCTTCCGGCTCCTCCTCTCGCAGATCCGCTCGAAGCGCGAGACCGCGGGGGACTTTCGCGCGCAGATCGCCGCAAACGTCACCGGGTCGCGCAGGCTGCAGGACGTCGCGGCGCGCTACGGGCACGAGACGCTGCGCCAGGCGATGGCCGAGCTCCTCGAGTACACGGAGCGGCGGGCGCGGGCCGAGCTCGCGGCGCTGCCGCACGGCGTGTACGAGGCGAAGGGCCAGATCGACGACGACGGGTACACGGACGAGCCGGTGCGGCTCCGCGCCCGTGTCGAGATCGACCCGGACGGGGTCCGCTTCGACACGACGGGGTCCGATCCGCAGCGCCGGGCGCCCGTCAACTCGACGTATGCGCAGACGTTCTCGGCCTGCGCGTACGCGCTCAAGTGCCTCGTCGACCCCGACCTGCCCGTCAACGACGGCTTCTACCGGCTGGTCTCGCTGCACGCGCCAACGGGCACGGTGACGAACTGCACGTGGCCGGCGCCGGTCGTCGGAGGCTGGGAGACGAACACGCGCCTCGTCGACGTGATGTTCCGGGCGCTCCTCCAGGCCCTCCCCGAGCGGTTGCCGGCGGGCACGAAGGCGATGATGTGCCACGCGGGCTTCGGCGGGGTCGACGCCGCGACGGGCGAGTATGGGTGCTTCCTCGAGACCTTCGCCGGCGGCTACGGCGGCCGCTTCTCGAGCGACGGTCCCGACGCCGTGCAGACGCACGGCCAGAACACGGAGAACGCGCCGGTCGAGGAAACCGAGCTGAACTACCCCGTCCGGATCGACCGGCTCTCGCTGATCGAGGACTCGGGCGGGCCGGGCCGCTTCCGCGGCGGCCTCGGGCTGCGCAAGGACTTTCGCTTCGACCGCCCGACGACGTTCACGGTGCTCGCCGACCGCACCCGCAGCGGGCCGTGGGGCTTCGAGGGCGGGCTGGAGGGCGCCCGCGCCGAGTACGTCCTCGTCCGCGAGGGCGTCGAGACGGTGCTCGGCGCCAAGACGACGCTCGAGGTGGAGCCCGGCGACGTGATCTCCATCCGCACCTGCGGCGGGGGCGGCTACGGCTCGCCCTCCGACCGCGACCCCGCGCTGGTCGAGACGGACGTCCGCGAGGGCAAGGTGACCGCGGAGCGCGCCCGGGAGGCGTACGGATGGCGGCCGTAGATCCCGTCACCTTCGAGGTGATTCGCAACGCGCTCGTCGCGGCGACGGACGAGATGGCGCTCGCGCTCAAGCGGAGCGCGTACTCGACGAACATCAAAACCCGCTCCGACTTCTCGTGCGCGTTCTTCGACGCCGACCTCCGCGCGGTTGCCCAGGGCTTCGCCCAGCCCGTGCACCTCGGCTCGATGGTCGAGCAGGTGCCGAAGGCGATGCTCGAGTACGGGCCGGAGAGGCTCGCGCCGGGCGACATGCTCGTCACGAACGACCCGCACCCGAGCGGGGTCCACCTGAACGACGTCTCGCTGATCTCACCGGTGCATTGCGAGGGCGAGCTGCTCGGGTACGTCGCCAACCTGGCGCACCACGTGGACGTCGGCGGCGGGGCGCCGGCGTCGATCGGCGCGTTCCGGGAGGTTTTCCAGGAGGGGGTCATCATCCCGCCCGTCAAGCTCGTCACGGGCGGCCGGATCGTCGACGACGTGTTCCGGCTCATCCTGGCGCAGATCCGCTCGACCGGCGAGACGGCTGGTGACTTCCGCGCGCAGGTGGCTGCGAACGCAACGGGTACGCGCCGCATCCAGTCGCTCGTCGGCCGCCACGGGCTCGCCACGGTGCGCGCGGCGATGGCCGAGCTGCTCGAGTACACCGAGCGGCGGACCCGGTCGGAGCTCGCGGCGCTGCCGCACGGCGTCTACGAGGCCGAGGGGTCGGTCGACACCGACGGCTTCACGGACGAGCCGGTGCGGCTTCGCGCCCGGATCGAGCTCGGTCCCGGCGGGGCGCGGTTCGACACGACGGGATCCGACCCGCAGCGACGAGCGCCCGTGAACTCGACCTTCGCGCAGACGTTCTCGGCCTGCGCATACGCGCTCAAGTGCCTCGTCGACCCGGACCTGCCGGTCAACGACGGCTTCTATCGCCTCCTTGACGTGCACGCGCCCGAGGGGACGGTGACGAACTGCACGTGGCCCGCGCCGGTCGTCGGCGGCTGGGAGACGCAGACGCGTCTCGTCGACGTCCTCTTCCGCGCGCTGCTGCCCGCGTTCCCGAAGCGGCTCCCGGCAGGGACGAAGGGGATGATGTGCCAGGCCGGCTTCGGCGCGCTCGACCTCGAGGCGGGCGTGTACGTCTGCTTCTACGAGACGTTCGCCGGTGGCTACGGCGGCCGCTTCTCGAGCGACGGCCCGGACGCGGTGCAAACGCACGGCCAGAACACGGAGAACGCGCCGGTCGAGGAGACCGAGCTCAACTACCCGGTCAGGGTGGAGCGGCTCGCGCTCGTCCCGGACAGCGAGGGGCCGGGTCGGACGCGCGGCGGGCTCGGTCTGCGGAAGGACTACCGCTTCGACCTGTCGACGACGTTCACGATCCTCGCCGACCGCGACCGGTCGGGGACCTGGGGCGTCGAGGGCGGGCTCGACGCGGGGCGCGCCGAGTACGTCCACGTCCGCGACGGCGTCGAGACGCGGCTTCTCTCGAAGTCGACGCTCGACCTCGAGCCCGGCGACGTGGTCTCGATCCGCACCTGCGGCGGCGGCGGCTACGGGCCACCCTCCGAGCGCGAGCCGGAGCGCGTGCTGCGCGACGTGCTCGAGGGCAAGGTGTCCGCGGCGCGCGCGGCGGAGGTCTACCGGGTCGCCGTCGTGGACGGCGACGTCGACCACGAGCGGACGGAGGCGCTGCGCGCATGAGCCGTGAGGTGAGGGTGGCGATCGACATCGGCGGGACGTTCACGGACGCGACGTTGATCGACGAGCAGAGCGGCGGAGCCTCGATCGCGAAGGTGCTCTCGACGCCCGCCGACCCGTCGGAGGGCTTCATGCATGCCTTCCGGCGCGCGCTCGGAGAGCAGGACGCCGCGGACGTGCGCTTCGTCGTCCATGCGACCACGGTTGCGACCAATGCCATCATCGAGGGCAAGACCGCCCGCGGCGGGTTCGTCACGACGGAGGGCTTCCGCGACCTGCTCGAGATCGCCCGGCAGGTGCGCCCGACGCTCTACGACACGCTGTTCGAGAAGCCGCGCCCGCTCGTCCCGCGCGACCGCGCCGTCGAGGTGCGCGAACGGCTCGGGCCGGCCGGCGAGGTGCTCGTCGAGCTCGACGACGAGTCGGTGCGCAGGGCAGCGGAGGTCCTTGCCGACGCGGGCGTCGAGTCGGTCGCCGTCTGCCTGCTGCACGCCTACGTCAACCCCGAGCACGAGCGGCGAGTCGGCGAGATCCTGGCCGAGGAGCTCCCGGGCATCCCGGTCTCGCTCTCGTCCGACGTCGCGCCCGAGTTCCGCGAGTACCTGCGCGCGTCGACGACGGTCATCAACGCCGCGATCCG
>DASSBI010000107.1:0-4087 GCA_035698965.1 Gaiella sp.
AGTGCACTTCTGGCCTGCCGACCAGAATGCGCCGGCGTAGGCGGCCTCGACGGCGCGGTCGAGCTCGGCGTCCGCCATCACGACGAACGGGTTCTGGCCGCCGAGCTCGAGCTGCACGCGGCAGCCGCGGGCGGTCGCGGCTGCGCGGACTCCGTGGCCCACCTCTACCGAGCCGGTGAACGAGACCGCGCGCACGTCGTGGCTGTCCACGAGCGCCGCGCCGACCTTCGAGCCGGAGCCTGTGAGCACGTTCAGGACGCCGGCCGGAAGCCCGGCCTCGGCGAAGCACTCCGCGACATGGAGGCCCGTGCGCGGAGCGTCGTGCGCCAGCTTCAGGACCACCGTGTTGCCGTGGATCAGGGCGGGGGCGAGCTTCCAGACGGGGATCGCGATCGGGAAGTTCCAGGGCGTGATCAGGGCGACGACACCTATGGGCCGCCGGACGGTGTAGAGGCGCTGGAGCGGCACGGACGCGGCGTACACCTCGCCGACCGGCCGCCAGGCCTCACCGGCCGAGAAGCGAAGGATCGTCGCGGCGCGGGCGGCTTCCATTCGCGCCTCGCGAAGCGGCTTTCCCATCTCCGCCGTCATGTCGCGGGCGATCTGCTCCGTGCGGGCCTCGATCGCGTCCGCCGCGCGGTGGAAGAAGGCCGCGCGAGCGGGGGCGGGAAGCGCTGCCCAGGCGGGGAACGCCGCAGCGGCGGCCGCGACGGCGCCGTGCGCGTCGTCGGCCGACGACGACTGGAAGACGCCGGTGACGGTCGACGGGCTCCACGGGTCGCGCCTCTCGTAGGTCTCGCCCGATCCGCCTTCGAGCCACTCGCCACCGACGTAGTTGCGGGCAGGCGTGTCGGTCAGCGTCTCGGTCATCGCGGGTCCTTTCAGAGGAGTGTGGTCGCCAGCGCGACCGGGTTCACGAGCGTGCCGATCTCCGGCACGTGGATCTCGACCCAGTTGCCGGGGACCATGCTGAACGAGTCGGGCGGGACGAGGCCGGTGCCCGTGAGAAGAACCGACCCGGGTGGGACCGGGTTCTCCTTCACGAGCCAGGTGGCGAGCTCGTCGAACGTGCGCACCATGTAGGTGGTCGAGGTCTTGTCCTCGTACAGCACGTCGCCTTCCTCGTTCGAGATCCGCATGATGATCTGGAAGCCCTGCGGCTCGCGCGGCGGGATGTAGAGCGCCGGGCCGATCGCGCAGGCGCCGGCGTACACCTTCGCCTGGGTGAGGTAGAGGGGGTTGGCGCCCTCGATCTCCCGTGAGGAGACGTCGTTGCCGATCGTGTAGGCGAGGATCCTGCCGCGCTCGCCGACCACGACGCCGATCTCGGGCTCGGGGACGTTCCACGTCGAGTCGCCGCGGATCCCGATCGGCTCGCCCGGCCCCACCGTGCGCCGGCCGGCCGCGTCCTTCAGGAAGAGCTCGGGCCGGTGCGCCTCGTAGACGAGGTCGTAGACGTCCCGGACCGCGCTCTCCTCCATGCGGGCGTCCCGGCTTCGCTCGTACGTCACCCCGGCGCACCAGACCTCGGGCGGGTCGAGCGGCGTGATGAGCGTCAGGCCGTCGCCGAGCTCGAGGCTGTAGGGGTCGGCCGGCGTCACCGGCCGTCCCTCGGGCGAGAACATCTCTCCGCGCAGGAACGGCATCGGGTCCTCGATCCCGGAGAGCCTCCGGAAGTGGCCCTCGTTGTCCACCTCGACTCCGACCGAGACTCTCCCGGCGCCGTCCACCCAGCGGACGATGCGGCGCATCAGTAGACCGCCCGGCCCCCGGAGATGTCGTACGTCGCGCCGGTCGAGAACGAGCACTCCTCGCTCGCCAGCCAGCACGCGAGCGTCGCGACCTCGGCTGCGGTGCCCATCCGGCCCATCGGGATGCGCTCGACCATGTACGTCACGTGCTCCTGGGTCATGCCTCCGAGCATCGGCGTCTCGATCACGGCAGGGGCGATGCAGTTCACGAGAACCCCGGTGCGAGCGACGTCCTTCCCGATCGCCTTGGTCATCGCGATCACGGCCGCCTTGGCGGACGAGTAGGCCGTGGCCATCGGGTTGCCCTCTTTGCCCGCGATCGACGCAACATTGACGATCCTCCCGTAGCCGCGCTCCACCATTCCGGGGAGCACGGCACGATTGCAGAAGAAGACGCCGTCGGCGTCGATGGCCATCACGCGTCGCCACTCCTCATCCGTGACGTCGACGGTGGCCAGCGAGGCGCCGGTGATCCCGGCGGCGCAGACGAGGACGTCGAGCGGGCCGAGCTCCTCGGTCGCCCTCGCCACGGCGGCGTCAACCTGCATGGAGACCGAGACGTCGGCCGTCAGCGCGAGCACGCCGTCGGGCGCATCCGCGCCGAGGTCGAGGGACGCAACGCGGGCTCCCTCGTCGAGCAGCCGCCGGGCCGTAGCTGCGCCGATGCCGCTCGACCCGCCCGTGACGAGCGCGACGCGGCCGGCGAATCGATGCTCGTTCCGCGCCACGGCGGCTAGCGTAACTTCTCCTCGTGGCATTCGATCCGGTGACCGACTACCCCCTCGGCACGCGTCGCCCCGACCTCGTCACGACGCCGTCCGGGCTCCCGCTCGATGCCGTGACGCTCGCCGGTGCGCGCGCGGGCTCGCTCGCTCCGGACGATACGCGCGCGACCGCGGCGACGCTCGCCCTCCAGGCGGAGGTGGCGCGGGCCGCCGGGCGCGTCCAGCTGGCCGAGGGGATCGAGCGGGCGGCCGAGCTCACGCGGGTCCCTGACGACGAGCTCCTCGCGATCTACACCGCGCTCCGGCCGGGCCGCTCCTCGGCGTCCGACCTCGAGGCGTGGGCGGAGAGACTCGAGGAGCTCCGCGCGGTGCACACCGCGGCGTTCGTCCGCGAGGCGGCGGAGGCATACCGCGCGCGGGGGCTCACAGCGGATGGCTGACGCGCGTCGCAGCAGGCGCTTCACGGCGCGCGAGGAATCGGAGCTGCGCCGGGAGCTGCTCGTCGAGCCGTGGCCCGAGCTCGGCCTCGTCGCCGCCGACGGGCCGGCCGACCCCGAGCCGGAGCTCGTCGTCGAGAACGGCCGAGTCGTGCGGCTCGACGGCCGCGGGGTGGCGGACTTCGACGTGATCGACCGCTTCCTCGTCGCGCACGGCCTCGACCTGGAGGTCGCCGACGAGGCGATGGCGCTCCCCGACGAGCGACTCGCGTGCATGCTCGTCGACGTCCATGTGCCGCGCGATGCGCTCGTGCGCCTCGCGCGCGGGTTGACGCCGGCCAAGCTCGCCCGGGTCGTCGGGATGCTCGATCCGGTCGAGCTGATGATGGCGTTGAAGAAGCTGCGCGCGCGCCGCGACCCCGGCAACCAGGCGCACGTCACGAACCTCAAGGAGAGCCCCGCGCTCCTCGCGGCCGACGCCGCCGAGGCCGCGCGGCGCGGCTTCGACGAGCTGGAGACGACGGTCGGCGTCGCGCGGTACGCACCCCTGAACGCGCTCGCCCTCCTGGTGGGCTCGCAGACCGGGCGCCCGGGCGTGATGACGCAATGCGCGGTGGAGGAGCGCCGGAACCTCGAGCTCGCGATCCGGGGCCTCGTCACCTACGCCGAGACGCTGTCGGTCTACGGGACCGAGCCGGTGTTCGCCGACGGCGACGACACGCCGTGGTCGAAGGCGTTCCTCGCCTCGGCCTATGCATCGCGCGGCGTCAAGGTGCGCTTCACCTCGGGAACCGGTTCCGAGGCGCTCATGGGTCACGCGCAGGGCCTGTCGATGCTCTACCTCGAGGCCCGTTGCGTCTCCGTCGTGCGCGCCGCCGGCGCCCAGGGCGTCCAAAACGGCTCCATCTCGTGTGTCGCGCTCGTCCTCGCCGTGCCGGGCGGCACCCGAGCCATCCTCGCGGAGAACGTCCTCGCGGCCTGGCTCGACCTCGAGGTCGCGTCCGGGAACGACGCGATCGCGTCGCACTCGCCGATCCGCAAGACCGCGAAGCTCATGGGCCAGTTCCTCCCAGGCACCGACTTCGTCACCTCGGGCTACTCGATCATGGGCCGGCGCGACAACACCTTCGGCGGCGGGAACTACGACGCGGACGACATCGACGAGTGGCTGACG
>DASSBI010000108.1:0-3183 GCA_035698965.1 Gaiella sp.
CGTGGTCGGGATCGCTATGCAGTATCTCGGCACGCCCTACGTGTGGGGCGGCGCCAGCCCGGGAGGCTTCGACTGCTCGGGCTTCGCGATGTACGTGTACGCACAGGTCGGGATCTCGCTGCCGCACAACGCGGCGATGCAATACAACTCGGTCGGCGTCCCCGTCTCGCGGGACGACCTCCAAGCGGGCGACCTCGTGTTCTTCGACGGCCTCGGGCACATGGGGATCTACATCGGCGGCGGCCAGTTCATCCACGCCCCGCACACCGGCGACGTCGTGAAGATCTCGAGCCTGTACGACTCCTGGTACGCGTCGACGTACTACGGCGCGAAGCGCGTTCTCTGATCTTGCTCGCCAGGCAGTTCGGCAGGAGCCGAACCCTGCGGCTGATCCCCGCCTTCGGCGGGGCACATCCCTAAAGGCGTCCCCTTTCGGGGCCGCAACTGCCTTTACGACGCACGTCTGGGGTGTTAACTCGTCGGTGGTGCGGCGCCGTCGTACAGGGCGGCGACCTCGTCCGCAAAGTGGTCGAGGACGACGCGGCGCCGGAGCTTGAGGGTCGGCGTGACCTCGCCGCGGTCCATCTCGAAGTCCCGGGGCAGGATCGCGAACCGCTTGATCTGCTCGTAGCGCGACCGCTCGCGGTTGACGTCGTCGACGATGCCGGCCACGAGCTCCCGCACCCGAGGGTCGTCAGGGAGGGCCGACGGATCACCGTCGACGCCCTGATCGGCGGCCCACTTCTCGATCTCCACCGGATCGAGCGTGATCAGTGCGGCCGGGAACGGCCTCCGGTCGCCGACGACGATCGCCTGCGAGACGAAGCGCGACGTCTTCAGGTCGTTCTCGAGGTTCTGCGGGGCGATGTTCTTCCCGCCCGCCGTCACCAGGATGTCCTTCTTGCGATCGGTGATCGTGACGAAGCCGTCGGCGTCGATCGACGCGATGTCGCCGGTGTGCAGCCAGCCGTCGGCGTCGAGCACCTCCGCCGTCGCCTCGGGCTCCTTGAAGTACCCGGCGAAGACCGTCTCGCTGCGGATCAGAAGCTCACCGTCGTCGGCAAGCCGGAGCTGGAATCCGGGAAGCGCCGGCCCGACCGTGCCGAACCGGTATCGCTCCGAGGTGTTCGTCGTGGCCGCCGTGGTGCACTCGGTCAGCCCGTAGCCCTCGAGGATGCAGATCCCCATCGAGTCGAAGAACTCGGCGATCTCCTTGGCGAGCGGTGCGCCGCCGGAGATGGGGCGCCGCAGGCGCCCGCCGAGTCGCTCCTTCACCTTCGAGAAGACGAGCCGCTCCGCGAGACGGTGCTGCACCGCGAGGCCGAAGGGCAACGGACGGCCCTGCTGCCGCAGTGCGCTTTCGCGGCGCCCGACGCGGAGCGCCCAGTCGACGAGGCGGCGTTTGACACCGGTCGTCTCGGCGAAGGTCGACGTGACCGCCGTGTGGACCTTCTCGTAGACGCGCGGCACGCTCGGCAGGATCGTCGGCCGCACGTCGATCATCGCGCGGGCGACATCGAGGGGATCGGGCAGGAACGCGATCGCGTACCCGACGTACGGTCCCGAGAGGTGCATCAGCCGGCCGAAGTTGTGCGCGAGCGGCAGGTAGAGGAGCATCACGTCGCCCGGCGCGCTGTGGTCGGGGAGGTCGTCGACCGTCTTGACCATCGCGTAGTAGTTGCGGTGGCGGATCATGCAGCCCTTGGGCGGCCCCGTCGTCCCCGACGTGTAGATGAACGTGAAGAGATCGTCCTCGTCGATCGCGGCGACCGCCTCGTCGAGTGCCCCGGGGCTCGCGTCCCGGTACGCCCGACCCTCCTCCTCGAGGGCGGGGAGGTCTGCGAAGGTGAGCACCTGGGTGAGCCGGGGGAGCGTCGCGCGCCCTACCTCCACCTTGGCCCGCTGGGCGTCGTCTTCGCAGAGGACGCCGACCGCCTCCGAGTGCTCGAGCACGTAGTGCACGTCCTGCGGCGACGAGTTCGCGTAGATCGCCGCCCCGACCGCGCCGACGTGGGCCAGCGCGAAGTCGAACAGCGCCCACTCGAGCGTGTTGCGGGCGAGGATGCCGATGGCGTCACCTTTGCGGACGCCTCGCGCGAGGAGGCCGTTCGCGAGGCTCTCGACGCGCTCCGCCGCCTCGGCCCAGGTCACCTCCCGCCATCCGTCATCCTCCTCGACGAGATAGGCGGTGCCCGTGTTCTGCGCCACGGCGTCGCGCCAGAGGCGCGGAATCGTGCGGTTTCCAGCCATCTACCACCAAACTCTAGATGGAGGGGACGGGCCGTCGATCCCGAAATCTGGCGGTCCGGCCGTAGACTGGAGGCATATGCGCGTCACGTGGAACGGATCGTTGAGCTTCGGGCTCGTCAGCATCCCGGTCGGGCTCGCGCCCGCGACGAAACCCGCGGCCCGGCAGTCGGACGTCTCGTTCCGCCTGCTCCACCGTGAGTGCCTGACGCCGATCAAGCAGAAGCGCTGGTGCCCGAAGCATGACCGGGAGGTCGGCTCGGACGAGCTCGTGAAGGGCTGGGAGGTCGCGAAGGGGCAGTTCGTCGTCGTCGAGGAGTCCGATCTCGAGGCGCTCGAGCGGCACGACGACTCTCGCACGATCGACATCGAGCGCTTCGTTCCGCTCGCCGACGTGGACCCGGTGTGGATGGACCGCACGTACTTCCTCGTCCCCGGCGCGGCCCCGGCGCAACGCAGGCCGTACAAGCTCCTGCTCGAGGCGATGGAGGAGGCGTCCGTCGGCGCGATCGGCCGGTTCGTGCGCTCGGGCCGCGAGTCGGTCTGCCTCGTGCGGACCCGTGGCCGGGGGCTCGTGCTCGAGACGATGTACCTCGCCGAGGACGTCTACTCGCAGGCCGAGATCGACGAGGCGATGGAGGAGACGGACGTGAAGAAGGCCGAGCTCGAGCTGGCGCGCCAGATCGTCGAGGGCCTCGCCGCCGAGTTCGACCCGGACGAGCTGACGAGCGCCTATCGCCGTGACCTGCGGACGCTCCTCGAGGCCAAGATGCGCGGCGAGGAGCTCAGCGCGCCCGAGCCCGCCGCGGAGCCGGCTCCGGCCGTCGACCTGATCGAGGCGCTCAAGGCGAGCGTCGCCGCCGCGAAGACGTCGGCCGCGCGCCCGAAGAAGGCGGCGGCGAAGCCCGCCGCCGAGAAGCGGCCGGCACGCAAGGC